>NZ_JAAFAN010000026.1:0-54008 GCF_010287905.1 Cellulosimicrobium composti | reverse complement strand
GTCGAGGACGCCCCGACGCGGCCGGTCCGCCGCGTGCCGGCGGCGACGGGCGAGCTCGTGCCGTCGAACGGCGCGCGCACCGGACGCCCCGCGGGCCGTGGCGCGGCCTCCGGACGCGGTCCGGCGGGTCCCGCCGCACCCGTCGGGGTCGTGTCGCACGGCATGGCCGCGCGCCTCGCCGAGCGCGACGCCATGCGGCGGCACCGGATCCGCACGCGCGTGCTCGCGTGGACCGGCGGGCTGCTCGTGGTCGCGGGCCTCGCCTGGGTCGCGTTCTTCTCGTCCGTGCTCGGGCTCGACCTGGAGGACGTGACGCTCGCGGGCGAGGGGACGGTCGTCGACCCGGCCCAGGTCGAGGCCGTCGTGGCCGAGTCCGCGGGGGTCCCGCTGCCGCGGCTCGACACGGTCGCGCTGCGCGAGCGCGTCCTCGACCTCAACGGCGTGCGGGACGTCGAGATCCGGCGGGTCTGGCCGTCGGGGCTCGCGGTGCTCCTGGAGTCGCGCGAGCCGGTGGTCGCCGTCCCCGTGGACGACGGCTTCGCGCTGCTCGACGCCGAGGGCGTGCACGTGCGCACCGACCCTGCCGTGCCCGAGGGGCTCCCCGAGATCGACGCCCCGCTCGACGAGCAGGGGGCGCGCGCGCTCGACGCGGCGCTCGTGCTGCTCAACACGCTCCCGCCCGACCTGCACGCGCAGGTCGCGGAGGTCTCCGCGCCGACGCGCGACGCCGTCCGGATGACCCTGCGCGACGGCGTGGTCGTCGAGTGGGGGAGCTCCGAGGAGGCCGCGCTCAAGGTGCGCGTCCTGCAGACGCTGCGGGCCGTGCCGGAGAACGCGGGCGTCACCGTGTACGACGTCTCGGCGCCGACGATGCCGGTGACGCGGTGAGCGCGCACGGCGATCGCCGACACGCGCGAGACGGTCGTTGATGATGGGCACGTCGACACCTACGGTCGACCCATGAACGACCTGACATAACTATAACCCTCTAGTTGAGGGTGAAGGTTCAGGGCTGACCGATCGAGAGGCATTGACGTGGCAACTCCGCAGAACTACCTAGCAGTGATCAAGGTGGTCGGCATCGGCGGTGGGGGCGTGAACGCCGTCAACCGGATGATCGAGGTCGGCCTCAAGGGCGTCGAGTTCATCGCGATCAACACGGACGCGCAGGCGCTGCTCATGTCGGACGCCGACGTCAAGCTCGACGTCGGCCGCGAGCTCACGCGCGGCCTCGGCGCCGGCGCCGACCCGGAGGTCGGCAAGAAGGCCGCCGAGGACCACGCCGAGGAGATCGAGGACGTGCTGCGCGGCGCGGACATGGTCTTCGTGACCGCGGGCGAGGGCGGCGGCACCGGCACGGGCGGCGCGCCCGTCGTCGCGCGCATCGCGCGCTCGCTCGGCGCGCTCACCGTCGGTGTCGTGACCCGGCCGTTCACGTTCGAGGGGCGCCGCCGCTCGGTCCAGGCGGACCAGGGCATCGAGAACCTGCGCAACGAGGTCGACACCCTCATCGTCATCCCCAACGACCGCCTCCTGTCGATGTCCGACCGCAACGTCAGCGCGCTGCAGGCGTTCCACCAGGCCGACCAGGTCCTGCTCTCCGGTGTCCAGGGCATCACCGACCTCATCACCACGCCGGGCCTGATCAACCTCGACTTCGCCGACGTGAAGTCGGTCATGCAGGGCGCGGGCAGCGCCCTCATGGGCATCGGCAACGCGCGGGGCGACGACCGCGCCGTCCAGGCCGCCGAGATGGCGATCTCGTCGCCGCTGCTCGAGGCGAGCATCGACGGCGCGCACGGCGTGCTCCTGTCCATCCAGGGCGGCTCCGACCTCGGCCTGTTCGAGATCAACGAGGCCGCGCGCCTCGTCCACGAGGCGGCGCACACCGAGGCGAACATCATCTTCGGCGCGGTGATCGACGACGCGCTGGGCGACGAGGTGCGCGTCACGGTGATCGCGGCGGGCTTCGACGGCGGCGCGCCCCAGGTCCGCGGCGACGCGCGGGCGCTCGGCCAGGTCGCGGGCGCGCAGCGTCCCGCGACGAGCGCGATCCCCGCGGTGCCCGCCGCGCGCCAGACCCCGCCGGTGCCGGCCCCCGCGACCGGGGCGCACACGCTGCCCCGCCCGGTGGTGCCGATCCAGCCGGAGGCCGACGACGTCCCGGTCACGCTCGACGGCGGCCCGGGCCCCGTGCCGGTCCAGCCCGCGACGCCCGCGCCCACCTTCACGGTCGTCGGGTCCGACGACGCGGCGGGTGCGGCGAACCAGAACGCCGACGCGGCCCCCGGCGGGCAGAACCCCGGCGTCGAGGTCCCGCCGCGGATCTTCGACGAGGAGCCCGCGCGCCGGAAGGTCGAGGAGCTCGACGTCCCGGACTTCCTCAAGTGACGGGTCGCGGGCGGCGATGAGCGTCGGCCGGATGCAGCACGGGAGGGGCGGCGTCGACGACGCCGCCCCTCCCGTCGTGCTCGAGGTCGACCTGGGTCCCGGGGTGCGCGCGGGCTTCACGACACGGGCCGGCGGGGTGTCGCCCGAGCCGTGGCAGTCCCTCAACCTCGGTCTCAACGTCACCGACGACGCGGCGCGCGTGCGCGCCAACCGGGCGCGCGCGGGCGCGTGGCTGGGGGCGCCGGTCGCGTTCGCGAGCCAGGTGCACGGCACGGACGTCGCGGTCGTGACGGACCGGGGGAGCGCCGCCGACTCGGTCGGCGAGGCCGACGCGATGGTCGCGGTCGCGGCGGGCGTCGGGCTCGGCGTCCTCGTCGCCGACTGCGTCCCCGTGCTCCTCGCCGACGTCGAGGCGGGCGTGGTCGGCGTCGCGCACGCCGGGCGCCGCGGCCTCGCGCACGGGGTCGTGCCCGCGGTGCTCGACGCGATGCGCTCCGCGGGGGCGAGCGTCGGGCGCGTGCGCGCCGCCGTCGGCCCGAGCGCGTGCGGCCGCTGCTACGAGGTCCCCGCGACGATGCGCGACGAGGTCGCGCTCGCGCGGCCGGCGACGTGGTCGACGACGACGTGGGGCACGCCCGCGCTCGACCTCCCGGCGGGCGTCGTCGCGGACCTGGAGGCCGCGGGCGTCGCGGACGTGGTGCACGTCGGGGCGTGCACGATCGAGGACGAGCGGTTCTTCTCGCACCGCCGGGCGGCCCGGGGCGGCTCGACGACGGGCCGCTTCGCGGGTCTCGTGGCCCTCGCGGGCGCGTGAAGGGCACGACCTCGACCTGCGGGTGAGGTTGACAGGTCCGGGCGTGTCGCTCCGGGATCGCCCGATCCCCTCGGTTAGCGTGAACGCACCGGTCCGACAGCCGGTGGACCGACGGATCGATCGAGGACGGAGCAAGGCCCATGGCGGGAGCGCTGCGCAAGACCATGCTGTATCTGGGCCTCGCTGATGATCGTGGCGAGGACGGGCAGGACGAGTACGTCGACGAGCTCGACGAGACGGGGGCGGACGTGTCGCACGACTACCAGGCCCAGGTGACGCCGCTGCACCGGGCGCTCGGCCCGCGCGAGGTGCCGCAGACGAGCATGACGGCGGCCGAGCTGCGCCGGATCACGACGGTGCACCCGCGCTCGTACAACGACGCGCGCGTCATCGGCGAGGCGTTCCGCGGCGGCACGCCGGTCATCATGAACCTCTCGGACATGGACGACGCGGACGCGAAGCGCCTCGTCGACTTCTCCGCGGGCCTCATCTTCGGCCTGCACGGCGCGATCGAGCGCGTCACCAACAAGGTGTTCCTGCTCTCGCCCGAGCACGTGGAGATCACGGGCGAGGAGCAGGCCGCCTCGCCGGCGCCCGGCCGCGCCGGGTTCTACAACCAGAGCTGACGGTCCTCGCGGCACGGCGCCCCCGCCGACCGCCCGCCGCACGGACCGCACCGGAGGGGCGGGCGCGCCGCGCCCGTCCCTCCGGCGTGCGCGGGGTCGAGCGCCCGCGTCGCGTGTCCCGCGCCCGGGGCGGGCGCGCTCGTCTGGCACAGTTGACCCGTGATCTGGGACCTCATCACAGGGATCGTCGGATTCCTGCTCTGGCTCTACCTGCTGCTGCTCATCGGTCGGCTCGTGTTCGACTGGGTGCAGTTCTTCGCGCGCGAGTGGCGGCCGAGAGGCGCGGTGCTCGTGCTCGCCGAGGTGATCTACTCGGCGACCGACCCGCCGCTGCGCGCGCTGCGCCGGCTGATCCCGCCCCTCACGCTGGGGCAGGTGCGTCTCGACCTGGCGTTCATCATCCTGTTCTTCGCCGTGACCATCGCGGCGCAGATCGTCTCCGCGCTCTGAGACGCTCGTCACTCGCCGGGCCGGCGGTCGGCCCGAACCGCGCCGCTACGTCCGGTTCGCCCCGCCCCCTGTCCGCACCCCGACGGCGCCCGCCCGCACCCCGCGGCGCGCGACCACGGGGCCGCTCCCGGCTCCCCGGGGCAATGTCCGCTACTTTGGAGTCTTGGTGATCGCGAGGTCGCCCGGACCGACACGCAAACGCTATGAGGTGAACCGATGGCACTGCTCACTGCAGAGGACATCCTGAACAAGAAGTTCTCGGCGACGAAGTTCCGCGAGGGGTACGACGTCGAAGAGGTCGACGACTTCTTGGACGAGGTGGTGAGGACCCTCAACTCCGTGCAGGAGGAGAACGAGGACCTCAAGTCGAAGCTCGCTGCCGCGGAGCGTCGTATCGCCGAGCTCAGCCGGGCCGACGCGTCCAGCGCTGCGGTGCAGGCTCCGGTCGTCGACGCGCCCCAGGCCCCCGAGCCGGAGCCGGCTCCGGCCGCGCCGATCTCGCAGGCCGTCGTCTCGAAGAACGCGGCGGAGCCCGAGTCGGCCACGGGCATGCTGCAGCTCGCCCAGAAGCTGCACGACGACTACGTGCGCTCGGGCCAGGAGGAGGGCGACCGGCTCATCGCGGAGGCGAAGGAGGAGGGCTCGCGCATCGTGCGCGAGGCCGAGGAGACCTCGCACCGCACGCTCTCGCAGCTCGAGCAGGAGCGCTCGCTCCTCGAGCGCAAGATCGACGAGCTGCGCATCTTCGAGCGCGACTACCGCACGCGCCTCAAGAGCTACCTGCAGAACCTGCTGGGCGACCTGGACAACCGGGGCAGCGCCCTCCCGCCGCGCAGCAACGTCGGCGGGGCCGCCCGCACGAGCGACCTCGCTCCCGGCCTCTAGCACCTGCGTCGACCGTCCGGCAGCGGCCGGTACGCCTCGCACCTGCCTTCTCCGCTCCGGCGGACCGGCGTGGTGTGTTGTGCGTACCGGCCGCTGCGTCTACTCTCGCGTGACTCGAACTTGGAGGGGCGACATGACCAAGCTCACCACCGCGGCCCGGTCGGCCGTGCGCGACCGCTTCCCGAACCTCGCGAAGGACGTCAAGTCCTTCCCCGTGCGCGACGGGGAGGACCCCTGGACCCTGCGCGAGGTCGAGGAGCTCGCCGCGGAGCTCCTCGCCGAGAAGGAACGCCTGGAGGGTGAGCTCGCCGCCGCGGACGAGGAGCTCTCGAACCTCCTGCGGCACTCCGGCGACGGCGCGGGCGACGACCAGGCGGACTCCGGGTCGAGCGCGCTGGAGCGCGAGCAGGAGCTCACGCTCGTCAACAACGTCCGCGACCTGCTCGCCCAGACGACGCACGCGCTCGACCGCATCGCGGCCGGGACGTACGCGACGTGCGAGGAGACGGGGCTGCCGATCGGGAAGGCCCGCCTGCAGGCGTTCCCGCGCGCGAACCTGTCCGTCGAGGCGAAGCAGCGCGCCGAGCGCCGCTGACGCCGCCACCCGGGGGACCCCGGCGGGCCGACGACGTGGCAGACTTGCCGCCGATGTCCACCTCCGCACGCCCCGAGCCCACCGACCCCGCCGAGCCCGTCGCGGCGTCCGCCCCGGAACCGTCCCGCCATGGTCCCCGACGCGCCCTCGTGGTCTGGACGGTCGTCCTCGCCGCCCTCGTCCTCGTGGCCGACCAGCTCACCAAGTGGTGGGCCGAGTCGAGCCTCACGCTCGGCGACGACACGATCCCGCTCGTGGGGTCGCTGCTCGGCCTGCGGCTCGTCTACAACCCCGGGGCCGCGCTCTCGATCGCGACCGGGATGACGTGGGTGCTGACGATCGTCGTCGTCGCCGTCGTGGTCGTCGTCGTGCGGATGGTGAGCCGCATCGGCTCGCGTGCGTGGGCCGTCGCCCTCGGGCTCCTGCTCGGCGGCGCGCTCGGCAACCTGCTCGACCGGTTCTTCCGCGAGCCCGGGTTCGCGCGCGGTCACGTGGTGGACTTCCTCGCCTACGGGAACTGGTTCGTGGGCAACGTCGCGGACGTCGCGATCGTCGGCGCCGCCGTCATGATCGCGGTCCTGTCGGTCCTCGGGATCGGCCTCGACGGGTCGCGCCACGGGCACGACGCCGCCGACGACACGGACGCCGAGCGGTCCGCGGCGGACGCCGACGCGTCGGCCGAGCACGCCGGCCCGGGCGAGGTCCCGACGGTCGCCTCGCCGGACCCTGCCCCGGAGGCTCGCGACAGCGAGGCTGCGGGTGCCGGCACGCAGGGGCCGGCCGCCGACGCCGGCACCGCGCCCACGACGGCCGAGCGCGAGGGGGACCGGTGAGCCTGCGGTCCCTCCCCGTGCCCGACGGCCTCGCGGGCGAGCGCGTCGACGCGGGGCTGTCCCGCCTCCTCGGCCTCTCGCGCACGCGCGCGGCCGAGCTCGCCGCCGCGGGCGCCGTGCGCCTCGACGGACGGGAGGTCGGCAAGTCCGACCGCCTCGTCCCCGGCGGGTGGCTCGAGGTCGACGTGCCCGACGCCGCCCCCGCGGCGGTCGAGGTCGTCGCCGAGCCCGTGCCCGGCATGGGCATCGTCCACGACGACGACGACGTCGTGGTCGTCGACAAGCCCGTGGGCGTGGCCGCGCACCCGTCGCCCGGGTGGACCGGCCCGACCGTCGTGGGGGCGCTCGCTGCCGCGGGCTACCGGATCTCGACGTCCGGTGCCGCCGAGCGCCAGGGCATCGTGCACCGCCTCGACGTCGGCACGTCCGGCCTCATGGTCGTCGCGAAGAGCGAGGTCGCGTACACGGCGCTCAAGCGCGCGTTCAAGGAGCGCACGGTCGACAAGGTCTACCACGCGCTCGTCCAGGGCCACCCCGAGCCGACGACCGGGACGATCGACGCCCCGATCGGGCGGCACCCGAGCGCCGACTGGAAGTTCGCGGTCACCGCCGAGGGCAAGCCGTCGGTGACGCACTACGAGGTCCTCGAGATGCTCCCCGCGGCGTCGCTCGTCGAGGTGCACCTCGAGACCGGGCGCACCCACCAGATCCGGGTCCACTTCTCCGCGCTGCGCCACCCGTGCGTCGGCGACCTCACCTACGGCGCGGACCCCGTCCTCGCCTCGCGCGTCTCCCTGACCCGGCAGTGGCTCCACGCGGTGCGGCTCGGCTTCGAGCACCCGACGACCGGACAGTGGCTCGAGCTGACCAGCGAGTACCCCGACGACCTCGCGCACGCGCTCGAGGTCCTGCGCGGGGCCTACGCGTGAGCGCGACCCGACCCGTCCCTCTCCCGGAGGGCGGGCGGCTCGTCGTCGAGCGCGTGTCCGACGACGCCGGGCTGGCAGCCGCGCACGCGCTGCGGCTCGCGGTGTTCGTCGACGAGCAGGGCGTGCCCGTCGAGGAGGAGATCGACGACCTCGACGCCGCGCCGACGACGACGCACGTCCTCGTCCGCGACCGCGAGCGGGACGGCGAGGTCGTCGGGACGGGTCGTCTGCTCACCGACCCGGCGCACCCCGGCGAGGTGCACGTGGGCCGGGTCGCCGTCGCCGCGTCGGCCCGCGGCACCGGGGCGGGCGCCGCCGTCATGTTGGCCCTGGAGCGCCTCGCGCTCGCCGAGCACGCGGTGCCCGGCCCCGACGGGCGGTCCGCGGTGCGGGTCCTGCTGTCCGCGCAGGTGCAGGCGATCGGGTTCTACGAGCGCCTCGGCTACACCGTCTCGGGGCCGGTCTACCTCGACGCCGGCATCGACCACCGCGACGCCGCGAAGACCGTCACCGTCGACGCCTGACGCCGTCGCCGGGGCGTGTGCGTCGTGGCACAGCACACGCCTGCCGAGGGTGGGCGGGAGCGTGGGCGGGCCGACTTAGGATCGACGCATGCCGACCGCCACCGAGGACTTCGTCCATCTCCACGTCCACACCGAGTACTCGATGCTGGACGGCGCGGCCCGGATCGGGGACCTGTTCGACGAGGTCGAGAGGCTCGGGCAGAAGGCGATCGCGACGACCGACCACGGGTACGTGTTCGGGGCGTTCGAGTTCTGGTCGCGCGCGCAGGCGAAGGGCATCAAGCCGATCATCGGCGTCGAGGCGTACATCACGCCGGGCACGAGCCGGTTCGACCAGACGCGCGTGCGGTTCGGGCAGCAGGGCCAGGAGGCGGACGACGTCTCGGCCCGCGGTGCGTACACGCACATGACGTTGCTCGCGAAGGACAACGAGGGCCTGCACAACCTGTTCCGCGCGTCGTCGCTCGCGTCGCTCGAGGGGCAGATGGGCAAGTGGCCGCGCATGGACCGCGAGCTTCTCCAGACGTACGGCAAGGGGCTGATCGCCACGAGCGGGTGCCCGTCGGGCGAGATCCAGACGCGGCTGCGGCTCGGCCAGTGGGACGAGGCGGTGCGGACCGCGGGCGAGCTGCAGGACATCTTCGGTCGCGAGAACTTCTTCGTCGAGCTCATGGACCACGGGATCGAGATCGAGACCCGGGTCACCAAGGACCTGCTGCGCCTCGCGGAGACGATCGGCGCGCGGCTCGTCGCGACGAACGACCTGCACTACGTGCGCGAGGAGGACGCGTCGAGCCAGGAGGCGCTGCTCGCGATCAACTCGGGCTCGACCCTGGACGACCCGGACCGGTTCAAGTTCGACGGCACCGGCTACTACGTGAAGTCTGCGGCGGAGATGCGCCGCGTGTTCGCGGAGCTCCCCGAGGCGTGCGACAACACGCTCCTCATCGCGGAGCAGTGCGACGTGTCGTTCGACACGAACGCGAACTACATGCCGAAGTTCCCCGTCCCCGAGGGCGAGGACGAGACGAGCTGGTTCGTCAAGGAGGTCGAGCGGGGCCTGCACCGGCGCTACCCGAACGGCATCCCGGACGCGGCGCGCAAGCAGGCGCAGTACGAGACCGAGGTCATCATCCAGATGGGCTTCCCGGGGTACTTCCTCGTGGTCGCCGACTTCATCAACTGGGCCAAGGAGCAGGGCATCCGTGTGGGGCCCGGGCGCGGCTCGGCCGCGGGCTCGATGGCGTCGTACCTCATGGGCATCACGGAGCTCGACCCGCTCGAGCACGGCCTGATCTTCGAGCGGTTCCTCAACCCCGAGCGCGTGTCGATGCCCGACGTCGACGTCGACTTCGACGAGCGCCGGCGCGGCGAGGTCATCCGGTACGTCACGGAGAAGTACGGCGACGACCGCGTCGCGCAGATCGTCACGTACGGCACGATCAAGGCCAAGCAGGCGCTCAAGGACTCGGCGCGCCTGCTCGGCTTCCCGTTCGCGATGGGGGAGAAGCTCACCAAGGCGATGCCGCCGGCGGTGATGGGCAAGGACATCCCGTTGTCCGGGATCTTCGACCCGAAGCACGAGCGGTACGCCGAGGCGGCGGAGTTCCGCCAGCTCCACGACTCCGACCCGGAGGCGCAGCGCGTCGTCGAGCTCGCGCGCGGCATCGAGGGCCTGAAGCGGCAGTGGGGCGTGCACGCGGCGGGCGTCATCATGTCGAGCGACCCGCTCATCGACATCATCCCGATCATGCGCCGCCCCCAGGACGGTGCGGTCATCACGCAGTTCGACTACCCGACGTCCGAGGGCCTGGGGCTCATCAAGATGGACTTCCTCGGGCTGCGCAACCTCACGATCCTCGACGACGCGCTCGAGAACATCACGATGAACGGCAAGGACCCGATCGAGATCGAGTCCCTCCCGCTCGACGACAAGGCGTCCTACGACCTCCTCGCGCGCGGCGACACGCTCGGCGTGTTCCAGCTCGACGGCGGCCCGATGCGCGCGCTGCTGCGGCAGATGAAGCCGGACAAGTTCGACGACCTCTCGGCCGTCATCGCGCTGTACCGCCCGGGCCCGATGGGCATGAACTCGCACACGAACTACGCGCTGCGCAAGAACGGGCTGCAGAAGATCGAGCCCATCCACCCCGAGCTCGCGGAGCCGCTCGCGGAGATCCTGGACGAGACGTACGGCCTCATCGTCTACCAGGAGCAGGTGCAGCGCGCCGCCCAGATCCTTGCGGGCTACTCGCTCGGCCAGGCCGACCTGCTGCGCCGCGCGATGGGCAAGAAGAAGAAGGAGATCCTCGACAAGGAGTTCGTCCCCTTCCAGGCGGGCTGCCGCGAGCGCGGCTACTCCGACGCGGCGATCCAGGCCGTGTGGGACACGCTCGTGCCGTTCGCCGGGTACGCGTTCAACAAGGCGCACTCGGCCGGGTACGGGCTCGTGGCGTACTGGACGGCGTTCCTCAAGGCGAACTACCCGACCGAGTACATGGCTGCGCTGCTGCAGAGCGTGCGCGACGACAAGGACAAGCTCGCGCTCTACCTCAACGAGTGCCGGCGCATGCACATCACGGTGCTCCCGCCCGACGTCAACGACTCCGCGGCGAAGTTCACGGCCGTCGGGACGGACATCCGCTTCGGCCTCACGGGCGTGCGCAACGTCGGCGCGAACGTGGTCGACGCGATCATCCGCACGCGCGAGGAGAAGGGCGCGTTCACCTCCTTCACGGACTTCCTCGACAAGGTGCCCGCGGTCGTCTGCAACAAGCGCACGATCGAGTCGCTCATCAAGGCGGGCGCGTTCGACTCGCTCGGGCACGCGCGCCGCGCGCTGCTCGTGGTGCACGAGCAGGCCGTGGACTCGGTCATCAGCGTCAAGCGCAAGGAGGCGGAGGGCCAGTTCGACCTCTTCGCGGACTTCGGGGGCGCGGACGACGAGGACGGCCTGTCCTTCTCGGTCGACGTGCCCGACCTGCCGGACTGGGACAAGAAGCAGCGGCTCGCGTTCGAGCGCGAGATGCTCGGCCTCTACGTCTCGGACCACCCGCTGTCGGGGCTCGAGCACGTCCTGACGCGCGCGGCGGACACCGGGATCGCGAACCTCCTCGCGGACGAGGGCCGGCCGGACGGGTCGACGGTGACGATCGCGGGTCTCATCACGTCGCTCCAGCGCAAGATGAGCAAGAACGGCAACCCGTGGGCGGCCGTGACGATCGAGGACCTCGAGGGCGCCGTGGAGGTCATGTTCTTCGGCGAGACGTACCTCGCGTACTCGACGATCCTCGCCGAGGACCAGGTCGTCGTGCTGCGCGGGCGCGTCCGCCGCCGCGACGACACGATGCAGCTGCAGGCGATGGAGGTCTCGCTCCCGGACATCACCGTGGGCGCGGAGTCCCCGCTCGCGGTCAAGGTGTCGCACACGCGGTGCGTCGAGCCGGTCATCCTGCGCCTGCGCGAGGTCCTCGCGACCCACCCCGGCTCGGCCGAGGTGCACGTGCAGGTGCTCGAGCCCGGCAAGACGACGATCGTGCGCGCGGGCGACGGCCTGCGGGTCGAGAAGTCGCCCGCGCTCTTCGGCGACCTCAAGGCCCTGCTCGGGCCGTCGTGCCTCGTCTGACGCGGTCGCGGCGGCGCGCCGCGGCGGCGGACCTAGACTCGCGAGCGTGATCCGACTCAACCCCGAGCAGCGCGTCTTCGTCACCGAGCGGCACCTGGCCACGCTCACGACCCTGCGGGAGGACGGGAGCCCGCACGTCGTGCCGGTCGCGTTCACGTGGGACCCGGACGCGGGCGTCGTGCGGATCACCACGAACCGCGGGTCGGTCAAGGCCCGCAACGCGCGCCGGGCCGGGCCGGACGGGGCACGCCCGCGTGCGGCCGTGTGCCAGGTCGACGGCGGGCGCTGGCTCACGCTCGAGGGCACGATCGAGGTCGTCGAGGACCCGGACGAGATCGCCGACGCGGTCGCTCGGTACGCCCGCCGCTACCGGCCGCTCGAGCCGAAGACCGAGCGTGTCGTCCTGCGGCTCACGCCCGACAAGGTGATGGCGTCGACCTACATGGCGTGACGCCGGCCCGCAGACCCCACTGGCACCACTGGCTCCGCGGGACGGCCGCGGGGGGCTCAGGCGACGGTCGCGCTCTCGGAGCCCTGCGGCCGGTCCACCGAGACGACGTCCCCGCGGTGGAGCTGGCGGCCCCGGCGCGTGTCGACCTCGCCGTTGACGCGCACCTCACCCTCGGTGACGAGCTCGCGCGCCTCGGCGCCGGACTCGGCGAGCCCGGCGAGCTTGAGGAACTGCCCGAGGCGGATGACGTCGTCGGAGATCTCGACCGGGCGGGCGTCGCGGGGGAAGCTCATGGTGACCATTGTCCCCGGCCGTGTGCGCGGTGACGACCGCCCGGCATGCGCGGTGCGTCGCGACCGGTGGACGGGACGCCTCGTCGCGCCGGTGCGCGGGCTCCTAGACTCGTCCCATGATCACCCGCATCGATCTTCGAGGGCGTTCCCTGTCCGCACGCGAGCTCGCCGAGACCCTGCCCCGCGCGGAGGTCGGCGTCGAGGACGCGGCGCATCAGGTGGCGCCCATCATCGAGGCGGTGCGGACGCGCGGTGCCGAGGCCCTGCGCGAGTACGCCGAGCGCTTCGACGGTGTGCGCCCGGAGCACCTGCGGGTGCCCGCGGACGCGATCGCCGCGGCGCTCGCGGACCTCGACCCCGCCGTGCGCGCGGGTCTCGAGGAGGCGATCCGGCGCGTGCGGCTCGTGCACGCCGCGCAGCGTCCGCAGGACTTCTCGGTCGAGCTCGGGCCCGGGGCGCGCGTGCGCCAGCGCTGGGTGCCCGTACGCCGGGTCGGGCTCTACGCGCCGGGCGGGCTCGCGGTGTACCCGTCGTCCGTCGTCATGAACGTGGTCGCGGCGCAGGAGGCCGGCGTGCGCAGCCTCGCGGTCGCGTCCCCGCCGCAGCGCGACGGCGCGGGGCTCCCGCACCCGACGATCCTCGCGGCGTGCGCGCTGCTCGGCGTCGAGGAGGTGTACGCCGTCGGGGGAGCCCAGGCCGTCGCGATGTTCGCGTACGGGGCCGCGGGGAGCGAGCCGCAGGACGGCGACGTGCTGTGCGAGCCGGTCGACGTCGTCACCGGCCCGGGCAACGTGTTCGTGGCCGCGGCCAAGCGGCTCGTGCGCGGCGTCGTGGGGATCGACGCCGAGGCGGGCCCGACCGAGATCGCGATCCTCGCGGACGGCACCGCCGACCCGGGGCACGTCGCGGCCGACCTCATCAGCCAGGCGGAGCACGACCCCCTGGCCGCGGCGGTGCTCGTCACGCCCTCCGTCGAGCTCGCGGCCGCGGTCGAGGCGCGCCTCACCGATCTCGTCCCGGCGACGAAGCACGCGCAGCGCGTCGCGCAGTCGCTCGCGGGCCCGCAGTCCGCGGTCGTGCTCGTCGACGACCTCGAGCACGGCCTGCAGGTCGTCGACGCGTACGGCGCGGAGCACCTCGAGATCCAGACGGTCGGCGCGTCCGAGCTCGCGGACCGGGTCACGAGCGCGGGCGCGATCTTCGTGGGCCCGTGGGCGCCCGTGTCGCTCGGCGACTACATGGCCGGCTCGAACCACGTGCTCCCCACGGGCGGGTGCGCGCACTTCTCCAGTGGCCTCGGCGTGCACAGCTACGTCAAGGCGGTCCAGGTGATCGAGTACGACCGCGACGCCCTCGAGGAGCTCGCCGACCGGATCGTCGCCGTCGCGAACGACGAGGACCTGCCGGCCCACGGCGAGGCGGTGCGGGCGCGGTTCCTGTGACCCGGCCGCGCGGGGTCGGCGTGCCGGTGCGGCGCGCCGTCCCGCGCGACGCCGACGACCTCGTCGGTCTGCGCGTCCACCTCATGCGCGCGATGGGTGAGCGGGACGCCGACGACCCGACGTGGCAGGCGCGTGCCCGCGCGTGGTTCGCCGACCGCCTCCGGACCCCCGACGTCGTGGCCTTCGTGGTCGACGGGTCGGACCGCGTCGCCGCGTGCGCGCTCGTCGAGCTGCACCGGTCGGCCCCGTCGGCGCGCAACCCGCACGGCACGACGGCGCACCTGTCGAACGTGTGCACCGTGCCCGGCGCCCGCGGCCGGGGGTACGCGCGCGCGTGCGTCGAGGCGGCGCTCGACTGGGCGCGCGAGGTCGGCGCGGACTCCGTCTCCCTGCACGCGACGCCGGACGGCGAGCGGCTCTACCGTGCGCTCGGGTTCGTCGACACGACGTACACGGAGCTGCGGCTGCGGTGGTGAGTCGCGCCCGGCGCGCTCAGCGCACGCCGAGCACGAACGGGTGCACGGCCGCGGCGCCCGCACGGCGCAGGAGCCGCGCCGCGACCGCGAGGGTCCACCCCGACTCGGTGTAGTCGTCGACCAGGAGCACGCGCCGGCCCGCGAGCCCGGCGAGCGCCGGGTCCGACAGCTCGAGCTGCAGGCGCCCCGCGACCCCGGCGAGGCGCGTCGCGGAGTTCACGTCGTGGCGGCCGGGCTCCTCGCGCCCGGGGACCGGGCCGACGGCGCCGATGAGCGGGCGCCCGAGGTAGCTCGCGAGGCCGTGGGCGAGGTGGAACGTCAGCCGGGGGCGGGTCACCGACCGCACGGCCACCACGCCGTCGACGAGGAGCCGGCGCTCCGGTGCCGCTCCCGCTCCCGCCCCCGCGCCCGGGGCGCCGTCCTCCGGGTCCGCCTCGGCCCCTTCCTCGGCCGCCGGGGTCTCGTACAGGTCGGGCCACTCGTCGAGCACGCGC
Organism: Cellulosimicrobium composti; assembly: GCF_010287905.1. NCBI lineage: Bacteria > Bacillati > Actinomycetota > Actinomycetes > Micrococcales > Promicromonosporaceae > Cellulosimicrobium > Cellulosimicrobium composti. The sequence continues at coordinate 39,180 of NZ_JAAFAN010000026.1, read as the reverse complement.
GCCGCCGCGCGCCGCAGCGCGACGGGCGTGTCGTCGTCGGGCGTCGCGGGCGCGAACAGCTCGCGCAGCGGGGCCGACCAGCCCAGGCCGTCGAGCCGCGCCACGGCGCGTCCCGTCTCGGCGAGCTCGTCGGGGCCGAGGCGGCCGCGCAGGTCGAGCCCGAGGCGGTCCATGCCGCTCGGCCACTGGCGGCGCGCCACGACCTCGACCCCCGGACGGTCCATGTCCGCGCGCGCGGCCGCGACCGCCTCCGCGTCCGGCAGCGCGGGCAGGGTCACGCCGCCGCACGAGTCGCAGCGGCCGCAGCGCCACCCGTCCTCGAGCTCCGGGTCGTCGAGGGCGGCGCGCAGGAACGCCATCCTGCACCCGTCGGTGGCCTCGTAGTCGAGCATCGCCTGCTGCTCGGCCGAGCGCGTCGCGTCGACGCGCTCGTACCGCTCGGCGTCGTACGTCCACGGCTCGCCGGTCGCCTCCCAGCCGCCCTTGACGCGCCGCACCGCGCCGTCCACGTCGAGCACCTTGAGCATGCCCTCGAGGCGCGAGCGCTTGAGGTCGACCTGCGTCTCGAGCTGCGCGACCGACTGCGTGCCGCCAGCGGCCAGCGCGTCGAGCGTCGCGCGGACCTGCGCCTGGGGCGGGAACGCGGTCGACGCGAACCACTCCCAGATCCGCCGGTCCTCCTCGCCCGGGAGCAGCACCACGACGGCCGAGTCGACGCCGCGCCCGGCGCGGCCGACCTGCTGGTAGTAGGCGATGGGCGAGCTCGGCGCCCCGAGGTGCACGACGAAGGCCAGGTCCGGCTTGTCGAAGCCCATGCCGAGCGCGGACGTCGCGACGAGCGCCTTGACGCGGTTCTCCTTGAGGTCCTCCTCGAGGCGCTCGCGCTCGGCCGGGTCCGTCTGACCCGTGTACGACGCGACGGCGAGGCCCGCGGCCCGGAGCTGGCTCGCGACCTGCTCCGCGGCCGAGACGGTGAGGCAGTAGACGATGCCCGAGCCGTCGACGTCCTGCAGCGCCTCGGCGAGCCACGCGACGCGCGTCGGCTGGTCGGGCAGGCGCAGCACGGCGAGGTACAGCGACTCGCGGTCGAGCCCACCACGCAGCACGAGCACGTCCTCGTGCCCCTCGCCCGGCGCGCCTGCGGCGTGCGCCGCGCTCACGCCGAGCTGCTCCGCGACGTCCGCGGTGACGCGCGCGTTCGCCGTCGCGGTCGTCGCGAGGACGGGGATGCCCGGCGGGAGGTCGGCCAGGAGGGTGCGGATGCGCCGGTAGTCGGGCCGGAAGTCGTGCCCCCAGTCGGAGATGCAGTGCGCCTCGTCGACGACGACGAGCCCGGCGTCGGCCGCGAGCCGGGGGAGCACCTCGTCGCGGAAGCCCGGGTTGTTGAGCCGCTCGGGCGAGCACAGCAGCACGTCGACCTCGCCCGCGCCGATCGCGCGGTGGACGTCGTCCCACTCGGTGACGTTGGCCGAGTTGATCGTCACCGCCTTGATCCCGGCGCGCGCGGCGGCCGAGATCTGGTCGCGCATGAGCGCGAGGAGCGGGGACACGATCACCGTCGGGCCGGCGCCGCGGTCGCGCAGCAGCCGGGTCGCCACGAAGTACACGGCCGACTTGCCCCACCCGGTGCGCTGCACGACGAGCGCACGACGGCGGAACGCCACGAGCGCCTCGATCGCGCGCCACTGATCCTCGCGCAGCGTCGCGTCGTCGCGCCCCACCAGGGCGCGCAGCGCGGTCTCGGCGTCCTCGCGCAGCGACTGCCCGTCGAGGAGACCGCGCAGCATGGCGAGCTTGGCCCGCCTGGCGGCCTCCCCGCCGTCGGACGCCGGAGGGGAGTCCGGGGCCGGCGCGGTCGCGGTGGCCCGGCCGCCCTCGCGCGGCGCGACGTCGGCCGGCGGCGCGTCCGGCTCCGGGCCGGCCGGTGCCGCCCCGGCCCACGGGTCGCCGAGCGGGTCTGCGGGCTCGTCGAGCGGCGGCTCGTCGGCCGGGTCGAAGGGCAGGTCGGCGTACGGGTCGGTGGGGCTCACCCGCACGATCGTAGGCGCACCTGCCGACCCTCGGGCCGTCGTGCACAGGGCGTGGCCCGCGCCGCCCGGGTGGGCGTGCGGGCCGCGGTGCGCGACGGCGTCGGACGGGTCAGGACCGCATGTCCATGACCACGCGCCCGTCGATCCGGCCCTCCTCCATCTCGGAGAAGATCGCGTTGACGTCGTCGAGGGGGCGCACCGTGTACGTGGGGCAGACCTTGCCGCGCGCGAAGAAGTCGAGCGCCTCCGCCATGTCCTTGCGCGTCCCGACGATCGACCCGCGCACGGTGAGCCCGAAGAGCACGGTCGTGAAGATGTCGAGCGGGAACCGCTCCGGCGGGAGCCCGACGAGGGACACCGTCCCGCCGCGGCGCAGCGCACCGACGGCCTGCGGGAACGCGTGCGCGTTGACGGCGGTGACGAGCGCGCCGTGGACGCCGCCGCCCGTCTGGCCCTGGATCTCGGCTGCGGGGTCGGGCGACGTGGCCGCGTTCACCGTGACCTCGGCCCCGTGCTTGCGCGCGAGCGCGAGCTTCTCCTCGTCGACGTCGACCGCGGCGACGCGGCGACCCATCGCGACCGCGTACTGCACCGCGACGTGCCCGAGCCCGCCGATCCCGGAGACGAGCACCCACTCGCCCGGCTTGGTGTCGGTGACCTTGAGCCCCTTGTACACGGTGACGCCCGCGCAGAGGATCGGGCCGACGGCCGACAGGTCCACCCCGTCCGGGATCACGGGGCAGTAGCGTGAGTCGACGAGCATGTACTGCCCGAACGACCCGTCGACGGAGTAGCCGCCGTTCTTCTGGTCCGGGCACAGCGTCTCCCAGCCCGTCTCGCAGTACTCGCACTCGCCGCACGCGCTCCACAGCCAGGCGTTGCCGACCGTGTCGCCGACCCGGACCCGCGTCACGCGGTCGCCGACGGCGACGACCGTGCCGACGCCCTCGTGGCCCGGGACGAACGGGGGAGCGGGCTTCACGGGCCAGTCGCCGCGCGCGGCGTGCAGGTCGGTGTGGCAGACCCCGGTGTAGTCGACCTGGACCAGGGCCTCGTACGGCCCGGGGGACGGGACGTCGACCTCGTCGACGACCAGGGGCTCGGTGAACGAGCGGACGACGGCGGCACGCATGGTGGGCACGGGGATCACCTCGGTTCTCGCGACGGGCGGCCGGACCGTGCCGGCGGTCCGGCCTCGTCTCGACGCTACGCGCGCCGCGACGCCCGGTCACGGGCCGCGGCGCGACGCGCGACTCAGGTCCGTGCGGCTCGTGACCTTCGCCCCTCCACGACGAGGGCGAGCGTCCCGGCGACGACGACGACCCACTCGCTCGCCGCGGCGAGCACCTGCTGCGTCCCGCCGACCGACTCGTGGACGCCGAAGAAGCCCACCGTCGTCGAGAGGTAGAACGCGGCGAGCGTGAGGGCCCCGAAGCCGACCGCGCCGAGGAGCGGGAGCCAGTGCCGCCACACGAGCACGAGGAGCCCGAGGACGAGGCCTGCGACGGCGTTCAGCGCGAACAGCGGCCCGACGACCTCGATGTCCTGGTACCCCTCGACGAAGAGGACGAGGTGGACGTCGGCCGAGAGCAGCAGGCCGGCGGCGGTCAGTCCCCGCAGCACCCACGCCCCGAGCGCGCGTCCCTCGCGCGCCGGCGGGACGGGCGGGCCCCCGGTCACGGCCATGGTCGCTCCCTGCGGGTCGGGGCGCGGTCGGCTCGCGCCGGTGCTTCAATTGAACCGCCGTCCCGGTCGCAGCGCGCGCGGGCGGCGGGACGGGCCGCGGGCCCGTCCGTCCACGCACCGCGCGAGGAGGCCGGCCATGGACGTACCGCGCCCCGGACCCGACGTCGACGAGAGCGGTCCCAGGACCGTTCCGTCCCCTCCCGGCACCGCGCCCGCGACGGGCGTCCGGCCCGGCGCGTGCCTCGCGTGCGCGGGGACCGTCGAGAGTGCGGACGGGCGGCGCCCGGTCGTGGCGACGCGGCGCGCGGTTCTCGCGGGGTCCGGTGCGAGCGCGGCGCTCCTGCTGCTCGCCGCGTGCGGGGGCGAGCCGCCGTCGGGCACGCGCGGCGGGAGCGCCGACGACGACGCGGACGACGACCGGGACGACGACGGCGGGGGAGGGCGGCTCGTCGGACCGGGGGAGGCGCTCGCGAGCACGTCCGACGTCCCCGTCGGCGGCGCGCTCGCCGTGACGGTCGGCGGGGCGCAGCTCCTCGTCACCCAGCCCGAGGAGGGCACGTTCGCGGCGTTCAGCGCGATCTGCACGCACGAGGGCTGCACGGTCGGTCCCGGGGACGGCGAGCTGCTGTGCCCGTGCCACGCGTCGCGCTACGACCTCGCGACGGGCGCGGTGCTCGGGGGGCCCGCGCCCGCGCCGCTGCCCGAGGTGCCGGTCACGGTCGACGGCGGCGAGGTCACCTCGGCCTGACGGGGCTCCGGCGGGCGGGGAACCGTGCCCGCGTGCCGGACGTCACGGACGCGGGGCGGCGCACGGTTCGTAGACTGTCCTGGTGACCCCACCCCCCGTCGCGGGACGACCCGTGCTCCCGCTGCGCCCCGAGCTCGCCGGCGTCGAGCCCTACGGCGCGCCGCAGCTCGACGTCCCGGTCCTGCTCAACGTCAACGAGAACCCGTACGCGCCGAGCGCCCGCGTGGTCGACACGATCGCGCAGGCGGTGCGCGACGCCGCCGCGGGGCTCAACCGCTACCCCGACCGCGACTTCCTCGGCCTGCGCGCCGACCTCGCGGCGTACCTCGGCACCGAGTCGGGCGTCGCCCTCGCCCCCGAGCAGCTCTGGGCGGCGAACGGCTCGAACGAGATCATGCTCCACGTGCTCCAGGCCTTCGGCGGCCCGGGGCGCACCGCCGTCTCGTTCGCCCCGACGTACTCGATGTACCCCGAGTACGCGCGCGACACGCACACGGACTGGGTGGTCGGTCGCCGCGCGGACGACTTCACGATCGACCCGGAGCACGCGCGCGAGGTCGTCGCGCGCGAGCAGCCGTCCGTCGTCCTGCTCGCGAGCCCGAACAACCCGACCGGCACCGCGCTGCCCGCGGCCACCGTCGAGGCGGTGTGCGAGGCGGCGCTCGCGGTCCGCGTCCCGCTCGCGGACGGTGGCGCGGCGCCCGCGGTCGTCGTCGTCGACGAGGCGTACGGCGAGTTCCGGCGCGCCGGGACGCCGTCCGCGCTCGAGCTCCTCGACCGCTACCCGAACCTCGCCGTGACGCGCACGATGTCGAAGGCGTTCGCGCTCGCCGGCGCGCGCGTCGGCTACCTCGCGGCGTCGCGCGAGGTCGTCGACGCGCTGCGCGTGGTGCGTCTGCCGTACCACCTGTCGGCGGTGACGCAGGCGGTCGCGCGCGCGGCCCTCGCGCACTCCGCCGAGCTGCTCGCCCAGGTCTCGGAGCTGCGCGAGCGCCGTGACGAGACCGTGGCGTGGCTGCGCTCGCTGCGGCACCCGGACGGGCGCCCGCTCGAGGTCGCCGAGTCCGACGCGAACTTCGTGCTGTTCGGGGCGTTCGAGGACCGGCACGCGGTCTGGGCGGCGTTGTTGGAGCGGGGCGTGCTCATCCGGGAGACTGGTCCCGACGGCTGGCTGCGGGTGTCGATCGGCACCGGCGACGAGATGAGGGCCTTCCGACAGGCCCTCGTGGAGGTGGCAGGACTGTGAAGCGCACCGCGCGCGTCGAGCGCGCGACGTCCGAGTCGAGCGTGCTCGTCGAGCTCGACCTCGACGGGACGGGGCGGACCGAGATCTCGACGTCCGTCCCGTTCTACGACCACATGCTCACGGCGCTGGGCAAGCACTCGCTCATCGACCTCAAGGTCGTCGCGACGGGTGACACCCACATCGACGCGCACCACACGGTCGAGGACGTCGCGATCACGATCGGCGAGGCGCTGCGCGTCGCGCTCGGCGACAAGGCGGGCATCGGGCGCTTCGGCGACGCGACGGTCCCGCTCGACGAGGCGCTCGCGCTCGCGGTGGTCGACGTCTCCGGGCGTCCGTACCTCGTCCACTCGGGCGAGCCCGAGGGCCAGGAGTACCACCTCATCGGCGGGCACTTCACCGGGTCGCTCACGCGGCACGTGCTCGAGTCGATCGCGCACCACGCGGGCATCTGCATCCACGTGCGAGTCCTCGCGGGCCGCGACCCGCACCACATCGTCGAGGCGCAGTTCAAGGCGCTCGCCCGCGCGCTGCGCGCGGCCGTGTCGCCCGACCCGCGCGTCGAGGGCGTCCCGTCCACGAAGGGGGCCCTGTGAGCACGCACGACGACGACGCGCTGGGCGGCGTCGAGATCCCCGACGACCTGTCGTCCCTGACGGGGCCCGCGGCGCCGGACCTCGTCGCGCTCATCACGCAGATCGCGGGCGCCGAGCCCCTCGCCGCGGCGTGCTCGCTCGCGCAGGTCGAGGCGGACGTCGTGCCGACGGACGTGGGCGCGGTCGCCGTGCTGCGCGACACGTCCGGCGACGCGCCCGCGCACGCGGCCGCGGCGCTGACGACCCTCGTCAAGGGCGTGCCGCTCGTGCTCGTCGAGCGCACCGGCGAGCAGCTCACCATGACGCGCTGGAGCGACGGCGAGCCCGGCGACCGCCTCGCGCCCGGCCTCGTGCTGGGCGGTGCCCCCGAGGCGCTCGAGGACCTGCTGACCGGCACCACGACGCTCGCCGACCAGGAGGGCGTGGTCGCGAGCTCGTCGATCTCGCGCTGGAAGGCGATGCGTCTGCTCACGTCGGCCGCGCGCCGGGCGAGGAAGGGCGGCGCATGAGCGAGCAGCCCACGTCGGCGTCCTCGGGCACCCGGCGACCGTCCGTCGTCGTCCTCGACTACGGGTTCGGCAACGTCCGCTCCGCCGTGCGCGCGCTCGAGCGCGTCGGCGCCGACGTCGAGCTGACCGCCGACCGCGCCCGCGCGCAGGACGCGGACGGTCTCGTCGTGCCCGGCGTCGGGGCGTTCGCCGCCGTCATGGCCGGGCTGCGCGGCGTGCGCGGCGACGAGATCGTGGGCCGCCGCCTCGCCGGCGGGCGGCCCGTGCTCGGCATCTGCGTCGGCATGCAGGTCATGTTCGAGCAGGGCGACGAGCACGGCACGCTCACCGACGGGCTCGGGGAGTGGGCCGGACTCGTCGACCGGCTCGAGGCGGACGTCGTGCCGCACATGGGCTGGGACACCGTGGACGTCCCCGAGGGCAGCGTGCTGTTCCGGGGCGTCGAGGACGAGCGCTTCTACTTCGTCCACTCCTACGCCGCCCGGACGTTCACCACGGGCCAGGACCTGCCCGCGGACTCGCCCGTCCGTCGGCCTCTCGTCACGTGGTCCGAGCACGGCGGCCGGTTCGTCGCCGCCGTCGAGAACGGCCCGCTGTCCGCGACGCAGTTCCACCCCGAGAAGTCCGGGGACGCGGGCGCGACCCTGCTCGAGAACTGGGTCCGCTCGCTCTGACCTTGCGCGCCCCGCGGCGCGCACCCCCACCGGCGTGCCGACGCGCCCGCCGCCCGCACGACCGACACCGATGGAGAACCCCGTGACCGACCGCCTCGTGCTGCTCCCCGCCGTCGACGTCGCCGACGGCCAGGCCGTCCGCCTCGTCCAGGGCGAGGCGGGCTCCGAGACCTCGTACGGCGACCCGCTCGCCGCCGCGCTCGACTGGCAGTCGGGAGGCGCCGAGTGGATCCACCTCGTGGACCTCGACGCCGCGTTCGGCCGCGGCTCCAACGCGGAGCTGCTCGCCGACGTCGTCGCGCGCCTCGACGTCCAGGTCGAGCTCTCGGGCGGCATCCGTGACGACGCGTCGCTTGAGCGTGCGCTCGCGACGGGCGCGCGCCGCGTCAACCTCGGCACGGCCGCGCTCGAGAACCCCGAGTGGACGGCGAAGGTCATCGCGGAGCACGGCGACGCGATCGCCGTCGGCCTCGACGTGCGCGGCACGACCCTCGCGGCGCGCGGCTGGACGCAGGAGGGCGGCGACCTCTGGGAGGTCCTCGACCGCCTGGAGGCGGCCGGGTGCGCCCGGTACGTCGTCACCGACGTGACGAAGGACGGCACGCTCCGCGGCCCGAACCTCGACCTCCTGCGCGACGTCGCGGCCCGGACCGAGGCGCCCGTCGTCGCGTCGGGCGGCATCTCGAGCCTCGAGGACCTCGAGGCCCTGCGCTCGCTCGTGCCGGCCGGCGTCGAGGGCGCGATCGTCGGCAAGGCCCTCTACGCGGGCGCGTTCACGCTGCCGCAGGCGCTCGACGTCGCGGGCCGGCCGTGACGACGGACCACGACCCCGCGCGCCCGGGCAAGGCGCTCCCGCCGAGCTCCGGCTTCGCGGGCGACGACGGGTCCGCCGACCCGGCGCTCGTCGCCCTGCTCGACGCGTACGCCGCGGGCACGGCACCGCTCGCGGACGTCGTCGCGCGGCTCGGCGAGACGCGCGTCCTCGTGCCGATCCTCGCCGAGCTCGAGAGCGCGGAGGAGGGCGAGCACGGGCACACGGTCGACAAGGAGGCGTCGGCGGGCGTCGTCGCGATCCAGGCGCCCGACGGGCGGCGCGCGCTGCCCGTGTTCACGTCCGTCGCCGCGATGGCGGCGTGGCGCGCGAGCGCGCGGCCGGTCCCGGTCGACGCCCGCCGTGCGGCGCTGTCCGCGGTGAGCGAGGACTGGTCGCTGCTCGTCCTCGACCCGGGCGGTCCCGTGACGGCCCTCGTCCCGCGCCCGGCCGTGTGGGCCCTCGCCCAGGGCAAGACCTGGGCGCCCGCCGTCGTCGACGGCGTCGTCGCCCCCGAGGTGCTCGACGCCGTGCAGCGCTCGGTCGCCGGGATCGAGCACGTCGCGCAGGTGTGGGCCGAGCCCGGCCGCCGGGCCGAGGTCGCCGTCGTGCTGCGCATCCACGCGGGCCTGGACCGCACGGGCCTCGACGCCGTCCTCGGGCAGGTCAACGCCGCGCTCGCCACGGACCCCGTGGTGTCCGAGCGCGTCGACGGCCTCGAGCTGCGGGTCGGCCGCGCCGGCTGAGCGTGCTCAGCGGCGGCGCAGGCGGCTCAGGCCCCACGCGAGCGCGGCCGAGAACGCGACGACCGCGCCGAGCGCCTGGCCCCCCAGGATGACGCGGTTGAGGTCGAGCGCGGGCTGCCACCGCACGCCCGCGTCGTCCACGACGTACACGCCCTTGGCCACGACGCGGACGCCGAAGCCTCCGCCGCCGCCCGAGCCCTCGCCGCCCGCCTCGCCGCCGGCGTTCCCGGACCCCGGGTCGGACGACGAGCCCGCGCCCTGCGTCCCCTCGCCGTCCTGCGCCGCGGCGGCCGCCGCGCCGACGCGCCGGCGCCAGTCCGCGGCGCCCTTGCCCGAGAGCTCGCCCGCGCCGGAGCCCCATCCCGAGCCCGTCCCGCCCCAGACCGTGGCGACGGGGATGACGAGCGTGCCGTCCCGCTCGTAGGACTCCCCGAAGACGCGGCGCACGGTGAGCGTGTCGCGGGCCGCGTGGGTGATGTGCGCCGGGTCGACAGGCGCCGTGTCCGAGCTCCCGTGTGTGCTCATGGCACGAAGGGTAGACCCGGGGTCCGCGCTGCGCGCGGGAGGCGTGCGCGGGAGCGGTGCGCGGCAGGACGCCCGCGGGTTCGCGACGCCCGCGCCGCGCGGGTCAGGCGTCGCACTCCGGCAGCTCGGTGAACGCCGACTCGTCGCCGAGGAGCGTCTGCAGCGTGCTCACGGGCACGAGGAGCGACTTGTCGGTCGAGGTCTTCGCGTAGACGACCCCGATGACCTCGCCCGCGTCGTTGAGCGCGGCCGAGCCGGAGCTGCCGGGCTCGACCGGGGCGTCCGTGACCAGCACCTCGCCGAGGTTCTCGTTGAGCGGGTCGGTCGTCGTGCCGATCACCGCGCCCTGCGTCACCGTGAGGCGACCCCCCTCGGGATAGCCCACGACCGTCACCGCGTCTCCCGGCGCCGGGTCCGACGCCGCGAGCGTGGGCGCCGACGGCAGGTCCTCGGCCGTGCGGACGATCGCGAGGTCCGCGAGGCCCGCGACGCTCGCCGTCTGCGCCGCGATGTCGCGGCCGTCGTACGTGAGGAGCTGCAGCGAGCGCGACGAGTCGACGACGTGCTTGTTCGTGATGAGCGTCCGCGAGTCGACCGCGAACCCGGACCCTGTCGACAGTCCGTCGCAGCGGACGTTGCGGATCCGGACGGCCATGCGGCGCACCGCGTCGAAGCCGTCGGGGGAGAGGTTCTCCGAGCCGGCGGGGTCGTCGGGCGCGACGAGCGACGGGACGACCGAGTCCGGCACCGGGTCCGGGAGCTCCGGGAGCACGCCGCACCCCGCGAGCGCGCCCGCGCCGAGCGTCCCGGCGACGGCGAGCGCGACGACCCGGCGGGGCCCGCGCGTCATCCGGCGAGCTCCTGCTGGAGCTGGGCGTTCGCGTCGGTCGCCTCCTGGCACAGCAGGTCGACCTGGTCGGCGAAGCGCTCGAGGTCCGCGGGGTCGTACGCGTCGCGGTTGTTGAGGTAGCCGATGAGCTGGGACTGCGCCGTCGTGCACTGGCCGAGCGCGGCGGCGACCTTGCCCGCCGCCTCGGAGACACGGCTCTGGTAGTCGAGGTACTGCTGCGACGCCTCGTTCTCGTCGCCGAGCTGGGCCTTCTCGTTGGCGAGCTCGCTGATGCGGTCCTGCGCCGCGGTGAGCTGCGTGCGTGCGGACTCGAGCTCCGCGTTGGCGCCGTCGAGCTCGGTGCGCAGGCGTGCGACGTCCTCGCCGAGGCCGCGGGCCTCGCGCTCCCAGTCCGCGCTCGTCTCCTGCCAGCGCGTGGTCGTCAGCCACAGGTACGCGCCCACGCCCAGCGCGGCCACGAGCGCGAGGGAGAGCACGACGATCGCGACGACGGCGCCGCGGCGGCGGCGGGGTCGCGGAGCGGGCGCGGGCTGCTCGGCGGACGCGCCACCGGTCCCGACGCCGGACGCGGCGGCGGGGCCGGCCGGCGCCTGTTCGGTCGGGACGCGACCGGTGACGCCGGAGCCGGGCGGGACGGAGGCCGGCGCGGGCGGGTGCTCCGCGCCGTGGGCTCCCGGTGCGGGCGCGCCGGAGGCCGGGGCGAACGACGGCGGGCCGCCGGCGCGCGACGCCGGCGCGCCGGGGGGCGCGGGCGGGGTCGCTCCGTGCGGCGGCGGGACCGGCGGCGTGCTCAACTCACCGCGCCCGTGTACTTCTCGCCCGGGCCCTCGCCCGGGGCGTCCGGGTAGACCGACGCCTCGCGGAACGCGAGCTGGAGCGAGCGCAGCCCGTCGCGCAGGGAGCGGGCGTGCTGGTTGCCGATGTCCGGGGCGCTCGCGGTGACGAGCGCGGCCAGCGCGTTGATGAGCTTGCGCGCCTCGTCGAGGTCGAGGTGGCCCTGCTCCTGGGCGTCCTCGGCGAGGCCGCACTTGACGGCGGCGGCGCTCATGAGGTGCACGGCCGCGGACGTGATGACCTCGACCGCGGCGACGTCGGCGATGTCGCGCACGGCGTCCGCGGCGGGGTCGGGCACGGCGGCGTTCTCGGTACTCATGACGTCCATCTTTCCATCCGCGCCGCGGGGCCGGCCACGCGCGCGACCGCCCCGGGACGACGTCGGTCGTCGCCCGAGGACGACGTCGGCCGCCGCCCCGGGGGACGGCGGCCGACGTGCGGACCGGGGCGGCGGGGCCGCCGGTCGTCAGACGCGGACGGGCTCCGCGGCGGTGCCGGGCTGGCCGCCCTCGACCGGGGCGCCGGTCGCGGCGAGCGCGGCGCGCAGGGCCTCGCCGAGGCCCGTGTCGACGTTCGTCCAGTACGTGATCGCGCGCTCGCGGATGTCCGCGCTGCGCACGGCGCCCACGTGCCCGGTGATCGTCTCGAGGAAGCGCTCGCGCGCGGCGTCGTCGAACACCTCGCGGTAGAGCGTGCCCGCCTGGCCGAAGTCGTCGTCCTCCGGGTGCAGCGTCGCGGCCGAGCGCGTCAGCTCGCCGTCCGCCTCCCACCCGGTCGACTCGGCGGCGCGCGCCGGGTCGGCGTGCGCGCCGCCCTGGCTGTTGGGCGCGTAGACCGGCGTCGTGGCCGAGGAGAAGGAGTAGCGCATCGCGCCGTCCTTCGCGTACGAGTGACCGCCCTCGGCGGCCGCGTGCGGCGCGTTGACGGGGAGCTGCGCGTGGTTCGTGCCCACGCGGTACCGGTGCGCGTCGGCGTAGGAGAAGATGCGCGCCAGCAGCATCTTGTCGGGGCTCGCCGCGATGCCCGGCACGAAGTTGCTCGGCGCGAACGTCGCCTGCTCGATCTGCGCGAAGTAGTTCTCCGGGTTGCGGTTCAGCTCCATGACGCCCACCTCGACGAGCGGGTAGTCGGCGTGCGGCCACACCTTCGTGAGGTCGAACGGGTTGAAGCGGTACGTCTTCGCGTCCTCGTACGGCATCACCTGGACGGACAGCGTCCAGCGCGGGAAGTCGCCCGCCTCGATGTGCTCGTACAGGTCACGGATGTGGTGGTCCGAGTCCGAGCCCGCTAGCTGCGAGGCCTCGTCGGCCGTGAGGTTGTCGATGCCCTGCTGGGTCTTGAAGTGGTACTTGACCCAGAAGCGCTCGCCCGCGGCGTTGATCCACTGGTACGTGTGCGAGCCGAACCCGTCCATGTGGCGCCAGCTCGACGGCAGGCCGCGGTCGCCCATGAGCCACGTCACCTGGTGCGCGGACTCGGGGGACAGGGTCCAGAAGTCCCACTGCATGTCGTTGTCGCGCAGGTTGGAGCCCGGGAGACGCTTCTGCGAGCGGATGAAGTCGGGGAACTTGATGCCGTCGCGCAGGAAGAACACGGGCGTGTTGTTGCCGACGAGGTCGTAGTTGCCCTCGGTCGTGTAGAACTTCAGCGCGAAGCCGCGCGGGTCGCGCCACGTGTCGGGGGAGCCCTGCTCGCCCGCGACGGAGGAGAAGCGCGCGAGCATCTCGGTCGTCGTGCCGGGCTGGAAGAGCGCGGCACGCGTGAACGCGCTGACGTCGTTGGTCACCGTGAACGTCCCGAACGCACCGCCGCCCTTGGCGTGCACGACGCGCTCCGGCACGCGCTCGCGGTTGAACTGGGCGAGCTTCTCGACGAGGTAGTGGTCGTGCAGGACGATCGGGCCGTCGGCACCCACCGACTGCGAGTGGGCGTCGGACGCGACGGGCGCACCGGCGTTCGTGGTGGTGAAGGGGGCGGTCATGGGTCTCCTTCCGGGACCGCGAGGGCGATCCCTGATCCGGTCATTACGGGGCAAATAGGGTGCCGGACGGGCGCGCGGGAGCCCGGTCCGGCAGAGGGGTCAGGTCAGTCCGCGCAGTCGGGGCACAGGCCCCAGAACGTCACCTCGGCGGTGTCGATCCGGAACCCGGAGGTGCTGCTGGGCGTGAGGCACGGGGCGTGACCGACCGTGCAGTCGACGTCGGCGACGGCGCCGCACCCGCGGCACACGACGTGGTGGTGGTTGTCGCCGAGCCGGCGCTCGTAGCGCGCGGGGTGCCCGGCGGGCTCGATGCGGCGCACCAGGCCCTTGTCGGTGAGCGTGTGCAGGACGTCGTACACGGCCTGGACGGAGACGGAGCCGAGCGCCGCGCGCGCGGCCCGCAGGACGTCGTCCGCGTCGGCGTGCTGCTGGACCTCCACGGCGTCGAGCACGGCGAGGCGCGCGGCGGTGACGCGCAGGCCGTGGTCGCGCAGCTCGCTCTCGTGGCGCGCGCGTCGTGCCCCGTCGTCGAGGCCCGAGCCCGCGGTCGTCGTCGCTCCAGTCGCCATGGCACCACTCTAGTCACATAAACTGGAAGAGTTCCAATGATGGATCGACTCAGGTATTCGCCGGACGTGGTGACCGCCGCGCGGGGACGAGCGGCACGCGAGGTCTGCTATCCTTGATGGCTGACCGACTCGTACGCGTCCGCACCGCCCGGTTCCGGGAGGCGCAGGGGCGTACCAGTGCGCAAGTGGATTCCATCCCACCCGGGTCTCGACCGCCGACGAACGTCGCGACAGAGGCCGGGTCCTGGTCCGGGACGAGCCCCTGGGGGTCCGACCCGCCGTGGCCGTCGCGTCCCCCCCGACGGCCCGACCTGATGGCCTCCGCCCTGCGCTCAGGGACGGAGGCCTTCTTCGTCCCGGGCGGTCTACCGACGACTTCCTAGGAGCATCACATCAGCGAGCCTCGCATCAACGATCGGATCCGCGTCCCCGAGGTCCGACTCATCGGTCCCGGCGGGGAGCAGGTCGGCGTCGTCCGCACCGAGGTTGCCCTGAGCCTTGCCCAGGACGCCGACCTCGACCTCGTCGAGGTCGCCCCGGACGCCCGGCCCCCCGTCGCCAAGCTCATGGACTTCGGCAAGTTCAAGTACGAGTCCGACATGAAGGCGCGTGAGGCGCGGCGCAACCAGGCGAACACGGTCCTCAAGGAGATCCGCTTCCGCCTGAAGATCGACCCGCACGACTACGGCACCAAGAAGGGCCACGTCGAGCGCTTCCTGGCCGCGGGGGACAAGGTCAAGGTCATGATCATGTTCCGCGGTCGCGAGCAGTCGCGCCCCGAGATGGGCGTGCGCCTGCTGCAGCGCCTCGCGGAGGACGTCGCGGAGCTCGGCTTCGTCGAGTCGATGCCGAAGCAGGACGGCCGCAACATGACGATGGTGCTCGGCCCGGTGAAGAAGAAGGCCGACGCCAAGAGCGAGCAGCGCAAGCGCGCGCAGGAGGCGGAGCCCCGTCTGACCAAGTCCGCGCAGCGCGCCGCCGCCCGGACGACGGACGCGCCGGAGGCCGAGGCACCGGAGACGACGGCCCCCGAGGCCGCTGCCGCCCCGGCGCCCGAGCCCGCTCCGGCGCCCGAGCCCGCTCCGACGCCCGAGGCCGCCCCGGCACCCAAGGCTGCCCCGGCACCCAAGGCTGCCCCGGCACCCAAGGCCGCTCCGGCGCCGAAGGCCGCCCCGCGCCCCGCCGCGGCACCGCGTCCCGCGACGGAGTCGAAGCCTGCCGCGCCGCGGCCGGCCACGCCCCGTCCGGCGCCCGCGGCCTCGCCCGCGTCGTCGGGCTCTGCGAAGCCTGCGGCACCCAAGCCCGCCGCGCCCAAGCCGGGCGCCCCGCGCCCGGCGCCCAAGCCGGCGCCGCGGGGCAAGGCCGGCTGACGCCGGCAGCACGGACCGACCCTGCTCGGGGTCCGAGCCCACCGGCCAGGACCCGAACACGTCGGCCGCCGCGAGGCGGCTGACCGGACACAAGGAGAGACGGCAGTCATGCCGAAGAACAAGACGCACTCGGGTGCCAAGAAGCGCTTCCGCATCACGGGCAGCGGGAAGGTCATGCGCGAGCAGGCCAACCGCCGTCACCTGCTCGAGCACAAGGCGACCAAGCGCACGCGCCGCCTCGCCCAGGACCAGGTGGTCTCGCCCGCCGACGTCAAGACCATCAAGAAGCTGCTCGGCAAGTGACCCGGCAGGTGGCGGGACCCGCCACCGACCGGCTCACCCCTGAGCCCCGAACTGCAAGGAGCATCACGTGGCACGCGTGAAGCGGGCGGTCAACGCCCAGAAGAAGCGCCGTACGACCCTCGAGCGCGCCAGCGGCTACCGCGGCCAGCGCTCGCGCCTCTACCGCAAGGCGAAGGAGCAGGTCACCCACTCCCTCGTCTACTCCTACCGCGACCGCAAGGCGCGCAAGGGCGACTTCCGCAAGCTGTGGATCCAGCGCATCAACGCCGCGTCGCGCGCCCAGGGCCTGACGTACAACCGCCTCATCCAGGGTCTCAAGGCCGCGGGTGTCGAGGTCGACCGTCGCCTGCTCGCGGAGCTCGCGGTCAACGACGTGGCCGCGTTCAACGCGCTCGTCCAGGTCGCGAAGGACGCGCTGCCCGAGGACGTCAACGCGCCGAAGGCCGCAGCCTGACCAGCGCGCACGACGCCACGGACGCCCGGACGGCGCACGGCCCGCTCGACCCCACGCTGACGAACCCTCGCAGCGACCGGGTCAAGGCGGTCCGCGCGCTGGCCGGGCGTCCGGCGCGTTCACGGCACAAGCAGCTCCTCGTGGAGGGGCCGCAGGGCGTGCGCGAGGCCGTCCGGCACGCGCCCGCGCGCGTGCGCGACGTCTACGTGACGCCCGCCGCGGCCGGACGCCACCCGGAGATCGTCGACGACGCGCGCGCCGCCCAGCTGCACGTGCACGTCGCGACGGCCGAGGTGCTGGCCGCGATGAGCCCGGACGCGCAGGGCGTGCTCGCCGTCGTCCGGGCCGAGGCGCCGAGCCTGGCGGACGTGGCGGCGTCGCTCGCGCGCCCGGACCGCGACCGGCCCGCGCTCGTGGCGGTCCTCGCGACCGTCCGCGACCCCGGCAACGCCGGCACCGTCGTGCGTGCCGCCGACGCGGCGGGTGCGGACGCCGTCGTGCTCGCGGGGGAGTC
This sequence comes from Cellulosimicrobium composti, assembly GCF_010287905.1. Taxonomy (NCBI): domain Bacteria; kingdom Bacillati; phylum Actinomycetota; class Actinomycetes; order Micrococcales; family Promicromonosporaceae; genus Cellulosimicrobium; species Cellulosimicrobium composti. The sequence goes on along the minus strand of NZ_JAAFAN010000026.1, from coordinate 22,734 downwards.
GGTGGACGTGCACAACCCCAAGGTCGTGCGCTCGACCGCCGGGTCCCTGTTCCACCTGCCCGTCGTCACGGGCGTGAGCCTCGCCGACGCGCTCGCCGCCCTGCGCGGCGCGGGCCTCACCGTGCTCGCCGCGGACGGTGCGGGCGACCTCGACCTCGACGACCTGCTCGACGTGGCCGGGTCGGGCGGGGCGGACGGCGCCTCGCGCCCGGCCGTGGACCTCGCGGCACCCACCGCGTGGGTGTTCGGCAACGAGGCGTGGGGTCTGCCCGTGGAGGACCGCGCGCTCGCCGACGCCGTGGTGCGCGTCCCGATCCGCGGGCGTGCCGAGTCGCTGAACCTTGCGACGGCCGCGACCGTGTGCCTGTACGCGTCCAGCCGGGCCCACCGCCCCCGGCGCGGCGCGGCGTGAGGCTCTTCGCGGCGCTGTACCCGGGCGCGGGCGCCCTCGACCACCTCGCGCTCGCGCTGGCGGACGCGCACGCGCAGGAGGCGCGGCGGCCCGACGGCGCCCCGCTCGTGCGGTGGACCGCGCCCGAGACGTGGCACCTCACCGTCTCGTTCTTCGGGGACGTGCCCGAGGGCGCGGTGCCCGAGCTCGCTGACGCGCTCGAGGCGGTCGCGCGCGACGTCCCGCCGCTCTCGCTGAGCCTGCGCGGTGCGGGCGTGTTCGACCGACGCGTGCTGTGGGTGGGGGTCGGGGGCGACGGTGCCGACGCCCTGCACGACCTGAGCGTCGCGGTCGCCGAGGCCGCCGGGGACGTCGGCGTCCGCGTGGACCGCCGTCCGCGCCGGCGCGCCCACCTCACCGTGGCGCGCGCGGCGGCCGGGGCGCGCCAGGCGCAGCGCCGCGCGCGCTCGCGCGCGGGCGGGCCGGGCCGGCGCCCGGACGTCACGGCGGGCGACCCGCTCGCCGGGCCCGCCGCCGCCCTGGCGGTGTACGCCGGTCCGGTGTGGACCGCGGACGTGCTCCACCTCGTCGAGTCCGACCTCGGCGACACGTCGGGGCACCCCGTGCACCGGACCCTGCGCACTGCGCCGCTCGGCGGTCCCGGTGCGCGTGCGGACGCCCACTCCTGACGGGTGCGCACGACCCCCGCCGGCGCCCGGGTGCCTGTGCGAGGATGGCGGCATGTGCACGCGCGGTGGTCGTCGATTTCCCGGGCCCGTCACGGGCCCGCGCGACTGACACGCGCTCCCTCCCGCCGTGCGCGGGACGGACCGGGCCCGGACGGGCGCCCTAGAATGACGGCGACGCGCGCACGAGCGCGCCCCGCGCGTGCCGCCCCGGGCGGCGCGACCCGCGGGGCGACGCCGCCCGCCGCCCGCTCCCCGCAGTCCCGCCCCCGCCAGGAAGGCACGCATGTCCAGCCCTGACGCCGACGTCGTCACCCCCCAGACGGGGGACGGCGGCCCGGACACCACCGCACCCTCCCCGCTCGACGCCGACGCGCTGCAGCGCGCGCTCGACGCCGGCCTCGCCGCGATCGCCGCGGCGCGCGACCTCGACGCCCTCAAGGCCGCGCGCACCGAGCACATGGGCGACCGCAGCCCCCTCGCGCTCGCGAACCGCCGGATCGGGTCGCTCGACCCCGCGGACAAGAAGACCGCGGGCAAGCTCCTCGGCCCCCTGCGCGGCCGCCTGAACCAGGCGCTCGCCGCGCGCCAGGCCGAGCTCGAGGCCGAGCGCGACGAGCGCGTCCTCGTCGAGGAGGCCGTCGACGTCACGCTCCCCGTGGACCGCGTGCCGTCCGGTGCGCGCCACCCGCTCGAGACACTGCAGGAGCGCGTCGCGGACTTCTTCGTCGGTCTCGGCTGGGAGATCGCCGAGGGCCCCGAGGTCGAGGCGGAGTGGTTCAACTTCGACGCGCTCAACTTCGGCGTCGACCACCCGGCGCGCCAGATGCAGGACACGTTCTACGTGGCCGGCCCGGACGGCGCCGACGGCACCCCCCAGCCGTCCAACATCGTGCTGCGCACGCACACGTCGCCGGTCCAGGCCCGCTCGCTCCTCGAGCGCGGCGTGCCGCTGTACGTCGCGTGCCCGGGCAAGACGTTCCGCACCGACGCGCTGGACGCGACCCACACGCCCGTCTTCCACCAGGTCGAGGGCCTCGCGATCGACAAGGGCCTGACCATGGCGAACCTGCTCGGGACGCTCGACGCGTTCGCGCGCGCCATGTTCGGCCCCGACGCGCGCACGCGCCTGCGCCCCGCGTACTTCCCGTTCACCGAGCCGAGCGCCGAGATGGACCTGTGGTTCCCGCAGAAGAAGGGCGGCCCGGGCTGGATCGAGTGGGGCGGCTGCGGGATGGTCAACCCCAACGTGCTGCGCTCGGTCGGGGTCGACCCCGACGAGTACTCGGGCTTCGCGTTCGGCATGGGCATCGAGCGCACGCTCATGCTGCGCCACGGGATCGCGGACATGCACGACATGGTGGAGGGCGACGTGCGCTTCTCCGCCCAGTTCGGAACGGAGATTTGATGCCCTACGTCGCCATCGACTGGCTGGGCGACCACGTCGAGCTGCCCGAGGGCCTCACGGCCGAGCGGCTCGCCGCCGACCTCGTCCGCGTCGGCCTGGAGGAGGAGGCGATCCACGGCGCCGCCGTGACGGGGCCCCTCGTCGTGGGTCGCGTGGTCACGATGACCCCCGAGCCGCAGAAGAACGGGAAGACGATCAACTGGTGCCTGGTCGACGTCGGTCCGGAGCACAACGCCACGGAGATCAAGGGCGTGGACCCCGCCGACATGCCGGCGGGCGGCGCGCGCGGCATCGTGTGCGGCGCACACAACTTCGCCCCGGGCGACCTCGTCGTCGTCGCGCTGCCGGGCTCCGTCCTGCCCGGCCCGTTCCCCATCGCGAGCCGCAAGACGTACGGGCACGTGTCCGACGGCATGATCTGCTCGCAGCGCGAGCTCGGCCTCGGCGAGGACCACGACGGCATCATCGTGCTGCCGCGCCTCGGGTACGCGGCGCAGGACCTCGTGCCGGGCCAGGACGCGGTCACGCTCCTCGGCCTGGGCGACGAGGTACTCGAGATCAACGTGACCCCCGACCGCGGGTACGCGTTCTCCTACCGCGGCGTCGCGCGCGAGTTCGCGCACTCGACGGGCGCGCGCTTCACGGACCCGGGCCTGCCCGGCTCCCTGCCCACGCCACCGCCCGCGGCGACGCCCGACGGCTTCCCCGTCGAGGTGGACGACGCGGCACCGGTCCACGGCGTGGTCGGGTGCGACCGGTTCGTCACGCGCGTCGTGCGCGGGATCGACCCGGCCGCGACGACGCCGGCGTGGATGCAGCGCCGCCTCACGGCGTCGGGCATGCGGCCCATCTCGCTCGCGGTCGACGTGACGAACTACGTCATGCTCGACCTGGGTCAGCCGCTGCACGCGTACGACCTCGACAAGGTCGCCGCGCCGGTCGTCGTGCGTCGCGCGGCGCCCGGCGAGCGGCTCACGACGCTCGACGACGTCGACCGCGCGCTCGACCCCGAGGACCTGATCATCACGGACAGCCCCGACGGCGCGCGCGGGTCGCGCGTGCTGGGCCTCGCGGGCGTCATGGGGGGCGCGTCGTCCGAGGTCGGCCCGACGACGACGGCGGTCCTCGTCGAGGCCGCGCACTTCGACCAGGTGTCGGTCGCGCGCACCTCGCGCCGCCACAAGCTGTCGAGCGAGGCGGCCAAGCGGTTCGAGCGCGGCGTGGACCCGCTCCTGCCCGCGGTCGCGGCGCAGCGCGTCGTCGACCTGCTCGTCGAGCTCGGGGGCGGGACCGCCGACCCCGCGGTGAGCGACCTCGACCGCGTGACGCCGCCCGCCGCGATCCGCCTCCCCGTGGGCGAGGCCGAGCGTCTCGTCGGCGTGCCGTACACGCTCGAGCAGGTCGTCGGCACGCTCGGCGCGATCGGGTGCACGGTCGAGGCCGACGACGTCGACGCGACGGGCGTGCTCGTCGTGACGCCGCCGTCGTGGCGGCCCGACCTCACGGAGCCGGCCGAGCTCGTCGAGGAGGTCGCGCGACTCGTCGGCTACGACGAGATCCCGTCGCTGCTGCCCGCGGCCCCGGGTGGTCGTGGCCTCACGCGCGAGCAGCGCGTGCGCCGGTCCGTCGCGCGGGCGCTCGCCGAGGACGGTTTCGTCGAGACGCTGAGCTACCCGTTCGTGGGTGCCGCCGAGCTCGACGCGCTGCGCATCCCCGCGGACGACGAGCGTCGCCGCGCGCTACGCCTCGTCAACCCGCTCGCGGACGACCGCCCGCTCCTGCGCACCGACGTGCTGAGCACGCTCCTGGAGACCACGCGCCGCAACGTCGGCCGCGGTCTCACGGACGTCGCGCTGTTCGAGGTCGGTCTCGTCACGCACCCGCGCCCCGGCGCGCCGGCCGCGCCGTCGCTCCCCGGCGGCGTGCGTCCGGGCGACGACGAGCTGGCCGCGATCGACGCCGCGCTCCCGGCGCAGCCCCGGCACGTCGCGGGGGTCCTCGTGGGCCGTCGGGAGCGCGCCGGCTGGTGGGGCCCGGGCCGCGCCGCTGACTGGACCGACGCGCTCGGGGCGGCCCGCCGGGTCGCCGCGCGCGCCGGCGCGGAGGTCGGCGTCGTCGCCGACACCGGGCGCGCGCCGTTCCACCCCGGGCGGTGCGCGCGCCTCGAGCTCGCGGACGGGACCGTCGTCGGGCACGCGGGCGAGCTGCACCCCAAGGTGCTCGAGAACGTCGGCCTGCCGGCGCGGACGGTCGCGTTCGAGGTCGATCTCTCGGCGCTCGTCGCGGGCGCGTCCGACGCGCCCGTGCAGGCGACGCCCGTCTCGGGCTTCCCCGCGGCGAAGGAGGACCTCGCGTTCGTCGTCGACGAGTCGGTGACCGCGGAGTCGCTGCGGGCGGCGATCGTCGAGGGCGCCGGCGGGCTGGCCGAGGAGGTCGCGCTGTTCGACGTCTTCACGGGCGAGCAGGTGGGCGCCGGGCGCAAGTCGCTCGCGTTCTCGCTGCGGCTGCGTGCCGCGGACCGCACCCTCACCGCGGACGACGTCGCGCGCGTCCGCGAGGGCGCCGTCACCGCCGCGCGCGAGCGGGTCGGCGCGGAGCTGCGCGCATGAGCGGGCCGGGCCCCGCGGGCGCCGTCGCGCCCGCCCGGACCGCGCTCGTCACGGGCGCGTCCCGCGGCATCGGCCGCGCGATCGCCGTCGGGCTCGCCGCGGCCGGCCTCGACGTCGCGCTCCTCGCGCGCGACGCCGACCGTCTCGCCGGGGTCGCCGCGGAGATCGCCGCGCTCGGCGAGCGGGACGGCGCGGCCGGTCGCGCCGTCGTCGTGACGGCGGACGTCACGGACGCCGGCGCGGTCGCCGCCGCGGTGCGCGCGGCGGAGGACGCCCTCGGCGGCGTCGACCTCCTCGTCAACAACGCGGGCCGCGTCGACGCCGAGGTGCCGCTGTGGGAGGCGGACCCCGACGAGTGGTGGGCGATCGTCGAGACGAACGTCCGCGGGCCGTTCCTCCTCGCGCGTGCGGTCGTGCCGGGCATGCTCGCCCGGGGCGGGGGCCGCGTCGTCGACCTCAACAGCGGCGCGGGCTCGCACGACATGGACGGCGCGAGCGCGTACAACGCGAGCAAGACGGCGCTCCTGCGGATCGGCGCGAACCTGCACCGGTCCGGGTTCGACCGCGGCCTGCGCACGTTCGAGGTCTCGCCGGGCGTGGTGCAGACCGACATGACCGCGTCGATGACCATGCACGAGGGCCGCACCGAGTGGACGCCCGTGGAGCGCACGGTCGAGATGGTAGTCGCGATCGCGGCGGGCGAGCTCGACGCGTTCTCCGGCGCGTTCGTGCGCGTCACGCACGACTCGCCGCAGTCGCTGCGGGCGGCGCTCGTGGCGGGGGAGCGCGACGGGCGCGCGGTCCCCGGCCAGGACGGGCGACGCCTGCGCGTCACGCGCTGGGGCGACGACGACCCGATGCCGGGCGCGCTCCCGGCGCGCTGAGGGGCGCGACAGCAGGACGTGGGCGGAGCCCGTCCCGGCGACGCCGGGGCGGGCTCCGCCGCGTCACGGGCACCCTGCCGGGGCCGGCGCGCGGCGTCGTAGGATGCGGTGACCGACACGGGGTGCCCCGCGCACGCGGGGCTGAGATCACACCCGTCGAACCTGCTCTGGCTCGTACCAGCGAAGGGATGTCCGCCGATGCCGCTCACCGTGCCCTCCGTCACCCCCGCCGTCGCGCCCGGACCCGGGAGCGCGACCTCCGACGACGCGCCCTCGCGCCCGCGCGTGCTCTCGGTCGCCGGGACGGACCCGACCGGCGGGGCGGGCATCCAGGCCGACCTCAAGGCGTTCTGCGCGCACGGCGCGTACGGCATGGCCGTCACGACGGCGCTCGTCGCGCAGAACACGCACGGCGTCCGGTCGGTGCACGTGCCCGGCCCGGGGTTCCTGCGCGAGCAGCTCGACGCCGTCTCCGACGACGTGCACGTCGACGCGGTGAAGATCGGCATGGTCGCCGACGCGGCGAACGGTCGCACGATCGCCTCGTGGCTGGACGCGCTCGTCGCCGAGCGCGCACGCACCGGCGCGCCGCGGCCCTGGGTCGTGCTCGACCCGGTCATGGTCGCGACGTCGGGCCACCGGCTGCTCGACGAGGGCGCCGAGGACGCGGTGCGCGACCTCGCGACGCGCGCGGACGTCGTCACGCCCAACCTGCCCGAGCTCGGGGTGCTGACCCGCCGCCCCGCTGCCACGACCTGGGACGACGCGCTCGCGCAGGCGGCCGCGTACGCCCGGGCGAGCGGCGCCGGCGTGCTGCTCAAGGGCGGGCACCTCACGGGCGGCGCCTCGCCCGACGCGCTCGTCGTCCCGGTCGCGGACGACGTGCGCGTGACGACGTTCGACGCCGAGCGCGTCGACACCCCGCACACGCACGGCACCGGGTGCTCCCTCTCCGCGGCGCTCGCGGCCCTGCGCCCGCGCCGCGCGAGCTGGGAGGACGCGGCGCGCGACGCGAAGGCGTGGCTCACGGGCGCCCTGCGCGCGGGTGCGGCGCTGCGCGTCGGGAGCGGGCGCGGTCCCGTGGACCACCTGCACGCCGTGGCCGCGCCCGTCGGCGGCTAGCACCGCCGGACGGGCTCGCGACGGTGGCGCGCCGGGCGCGCCGGTGCTACACCGTCCTCCATGACGAACGACCTCGGTGCTCCGGCCCCGTCGCGCGGCCGCCTGCTCGCCGCGCGCGCCGTCGCCGTCGTGGCGGCGCTGTTCTGGGGCGTCCTCTTCTTCGGCCTCGTCGACCTCGCGACCGTCGTGCTGCAGGACGAGCGGTTCGCCCGGCACTACCTGGTGGAGGCGGGCTGGGGCCTGCTCTACACGGGCCTCGCCATGTTCCCGCTCCTCGCATGGGCCGTCCGGCCCCGCGCGACGGTGCTGCTGCAGGGGGTGCTCGTGACGGGTGCTGCCGTCGCGCTCGCCGGGCTCGTGGCGGGCGCGTTCGGGCAGCTCCTGCCCGCCCTCGGGCTCGCGGCGTCCGCGCTCGTCCCCGCCGTCCTCGCACGGCAGGACCTGCGCCCCGCGCGCGTCACGCCCCGGGCGGTGCACCCCGCGCTCGCCGGGCTCGCGCTCGCGGGCCTGGGCGGCGCGGTCGCCTACGCGGTCGCCGTGCTGCGCGCGGCCGCGGCGGGCGAGCCCGACGACGAGACGTGGGGCCTCCAGCACCTGCCGATGCAGGCGGGGCTCGGGCTCGCGCTCGCGGCGTGCGCGCTCGCCGTCGCCGTCGTGCACGCGGGCGGCGCCGCGCGGTGGCGCGCCGGGGTGGTGCCGCCCGCGCTCGTGGCCGTGTCCCTCGGCGCGTGCTCGGTGCTCTACCCGGAGCACCTCGCGAGCCTCGGGACGGTGGGCGGGGTCGCGTGCGCGGCGTGGGGTGCCGCGCTCGGCGCGTGCGGGGTCCTGCTCCCCGACACGCGCGTGCTGGGCCGCGCCGCGCCCGCGACCCCGCGCCGCTGACGCCGGCAGGCGTCACACCCCCTGGGGGACCTCCCGGACGCCCGCCGACCAGGCGGGCTCGACGTCGGCGAGGGCGGCGCGCACGACCGCGACGGTCGCGCGCGCGACGGCGAGGCGCTGCGCGGGGGACGCGTCGAGCGGGCGGGTCGTGACCTTCGCCCCGACGACGGGGACCGGGCCGCACGCCACGAGGAACGCCCGCACCTCGTCCGGGCCGAGGATCGACTCGTCGGAGCCGGGCAGCGCCGGGTCGGGGCCGTGCGGCGGCACGTGCGCGTCGTCCCACGGCCCGCCCCAGCGGCCCGCCACCCCCGCGGCCCCCGAGAGCATCGCGCTCGCGAGCAGCCCGGCGCCCGCCGCGGCGCGCGCGTGCTCGACGGGCGTGGCGGCGCTGCGGCCCTCGATCGCGGAGCGTCCCCAGTTGAGCCCGACGTGCAGCGGGTGGCCCGTCGCCCGCGCCGCGCGGCCGACGGCCTCGATCTCGTCCTCGAGCGGGAGGAAGCCCTTCTCGGCGACGCCCCACGGGCGGGGAGCGTCGCAGTGCTCGACGACGAGCGGGAGCCCGGCGGGCGCGACGGCGGCGAGCTCGACGAGGCTGCGCTCGAGCGCGGCGGCCGAGCCGGTGCCCGGACCCGGAGCCGACTGGAGCTCGACCGCGACGACCCGGCGTCCGTCGTCGGCGAGGCGCCCGGCCGCGTCGAGCACGCGCGCGACGCCCTCGACCGCCTCGCGGCGACCGGCCTCGTCGTCGGACGCGAGCCCGTAGGACCGGTCCGCGGTGGCGCGTCGCGCCGTCGCCGCGACCGTCGTCGGCATGAGGGACCAGCGCGCGGGGAGGGCGGCTGCCACGGTCGCGAGGGCCGCGACGTCGTCCGGGTCGACGGGGTGCTCGATCCCGTCGAGCCCGTCGTCGTCGAGCGCGGCGTACCAGCCACCCGGGTCCGGGACGCCCGCGAGGGCGTAGGCCCCCAGGAGCACGTGCGGGCGGGGGTGCGGCGTTCCAGGCATGGGTCCTCGTCGTGGGTCGTGGGTCGGTGGGTGGGTGCGCGGGTCAGGCGCGCGCGACGTCCTCGTCGGCGGTCGCGTGCTCGCAGTCGTAGCCCGGTGGGAGCCAGCGCCAGGTCGCGTGGACGTCCCGCGCCTCGACGCCCGCCGGGCGGTCGGCGACGCACGCGTCCGCCTGCTGCCGCACCGCGACCGTCAGGTAGTACGCGACGAGTACCCCGGTGAGCAGCACGACGAGCACGGTTACGGTGCGCCGCAGCGCGGGGGAGGGACCGCCGTCGGACCCGTCCTCCTCGCCCGGGCGCGCGGGCACCCAGTCCCAGCTCACGCCGTCGTCGGCGCGGAGCCGGGCAGGAGCAGCACCTTGCCGGTCGTCGCGCGGCTCTCGAGCGCGCGGTGCGCGTCGGCGGCCTCGGCGAGGGGGAAGGTGGCCCCCACGCGCACGTGCAGCGTGCCGCCCGCGACGGCGCCGAGCACCTCGGTCGCGCGCTCGACGAGCTCGGCGCGGGTCGCGGTGTGGTCCGACAGCTTGGGCCGCGTGAGGAAGAGAGACCCTCCCGCGTTGAGGCGCTGCGGGTCGAACGGGGGGACCTGCCCGGAGGAGCCGCCGTAGAGGACGAGCGTGCCGCGGCGGCGCAGCGACGCGAGCGACGCGTCGAACGTGTCCTTGCCGACCGAGTCGTACACCGCCGCGACGCCCTCGCCGCCCGTGAGCCCGCGCACGACCTCGGGCAGCTCGGCGGTGAGGTCCGCGAACGCGGTGTACTGGATCACGTGCTCCGCCCCGGCGCCGCGCGACAGCTCGGCCTTCTCGGGGGTCGACACCGTCGAGATCACGTGCGCGCCCCGCGCGACGAGCATCTGGGTGAGGAGCAGGCCGACGCCGCCCGCGCCCGCGTGCACGAGCACGCGGTCACCCGGGCGCACCGGGTAGGACGACGTGCACAGGTAGTGCGCGGTGAGGCCCTGGAGCGCGACGGCGGTCGCGTCCTCGAGCGGCACGGCGTCCGGCACGTGCAGCGCCTGCTCGGCGTCCACGAGGACGAGGTCCGCGTACGACCCGGGCGCCTCGGTCCACACGACGCGGTCCCCGACGGCGAACCCCTCGACGCCCTCGCCGACCTCGGCGACGACGCCCGCGCCCTCGCTCCCGACGACGTGCGGGTACTCCATCGGGTACACGCCCGCGCGCTGGTACGTGTCGATGAAGTTCACGCCGGCCACCGCCGACCGGACGAGGACCTGGCCCGGGCCCGGCGTGGGGTCGGGCAGCTCGGTGTACTCGAGGACCTCGGGGCCGCCCGCCGTGCGGGCCACGATCGCGTGCATGGGCTCAGCCTAGGGTCGTGCGGGGGTCATGGGGTACCCGCCCTTCTGTCGCACGAGATCGGCACGCCGTGCCTGGATCGGCAGTCCGGGCTGCCGATCCCACGCGCGGCTGCCGATCTCCTGCGTGGCTGCCGATCTCGTCTCGACGCGCCGACCCGGGACGCCGTTGCATAACTATGTATAGTTCTGCATATGACGATCAGAGTCGCGGTCGCGGGTGCGTCCGGGTACGCGGGCGGGGAGACGCTCCGCCTGCTCGCCGGCCACCCCGAGGTGGAGATCGGCGCCGTCACGGCGCACAGCAACGCCGGGACGCCCCTCGGGGCGCACCAGCCGCACCTGCGATCCCTCGCCGACCGCGTGCTCGTGCCGACGAGCGTCGAGCACCTCGTGGGGCACGACGTCGTCGTCCTCGCGCTCCCGCACGGCGCGTCGGGCGAGATCGCGGCGCAGCTCCCGGACGACGTCCTCGTCCTCGACCTCGGCGCCGACCACCGGCTCGCGTCGGCGGCGGACTGGGAGGCGTTCTACGGGTCCGAGCACGCCGGGACGTGGCCGTACGGCCTGCCGGAGCTGCTGCTCACCCACGAGCCCGGCGCGGCCGCGACGGAGACGAAGCAGCGCGAGCGCCTCGCGGGCGTGCGCCGCATCGCCGTGCCCGGCTGCAACGTCACCGCGGTCACGCTCGGCATCCAGCCCGGCGTCGCGGCCGGCCTCGTCGAGGCCCGCGACCTCGTCGCGGTGCTCGCCAACGGGTACTCCGGCGCGGGCAGGTCGCTCAAGCCGCACCTGCTCGCGTCCGAGGCGCTCGGGTCGGCCCAGCCCTACGCCGTGGGCGGCACGCACCGGCACATCCCCGAGATCGCGCAGAACCTGCGCGCCGCGGGCGCCCCCGACGTGAGCATCTCCTTCACCCCGACCCTCGTGCCGATGTCCCGCGGCATCCTCGCCACGGTCACCGCGCGCCTCGCCGACGACGCCGCGCGCCTCGACCCCGCGGCGCTCGACGCGCGCGTGCGCCAGGCGTGGGAGGACGCGTACGCGGGCGAGCCGTTCGTGCGCGTGCTGCCCGCGGGCCAGTGGCCGACGACCGCGATGACCCTCGGCGCGAACACCGCGCTCGTCCAGGTCGCCGTCGACCACGCGGCGGGCCGCGTCGTCACCGTCACCGCGATCGACAACCTCGTCAAGGGCACCGCGGGCGCCGCGGTGCAGTCCATGAACATCGCGCTCGGCCTGCCGCAGACGGCGGGCCTCACGACCGAGGGGGTCGCCCCGTGACCGTCACCACCCCGCAGGGGTTCCGGGCCGCCGGCGTCGCGGCCGGGCTCAAGTCCACGGGCGCGAAGGACGTCGCGCTCGTCGTCAACGACGGGCCGCTCGACGTCGCGGCCGCCGTGCTCACGAGCAACCGCGTGTTCGCGGCACCCGTCGCGTGGACGCGCCAGGCGGTGAGCGACGGTCGCGCGACAGCGGTCGTGCTCAACTCGGGCGGCGCCAACGCGTGCACGGGGCCGGAGGGGTTCGCCGACACGCACCGCACCGCCGAGCACGTGGCCGACGTGCTCGCGACGTCCGCGGGCGACGTGCTCGTGTGCTCGACGGGACTCATCGGCGTGCGCCTGCCCATGGACCGGCTCCTCGCCGGGGTCGACGCCGCCGCGGCGGCGCTCGCGGACCCGGCCGCCACGGTCGACGGCGGCGGCGACGCCGCGCTCGCGATCATGACGACGGACACCGTGCCGAAGACGGTCTCCGTGGTCCGCGAGGTCACGGACGCCACCGCGACCGACGGCGCTGCGACGTGGTCCGTGGGCGGCATGGCCAAGGGCGCGGGGATGCTCGCGCCGGGCCTCGCGACGATGCTGTGCGTGCTGACGACGGACGCCGTCGTGGACGCCGCGACGGCCGACGCCGCGCTGCGCGCCGCGACCCGCACCACGTTCGACCGGGTCGACTCCGACGGCTGCATGTCGACCAACGACACCGTGATCCTCCTCGCGTCGGGCGCGTCCGGGGTCGAGGTCGGGCTCGACGCGCTCACCGACGCCGTCACCGAGGCGTGCGCGTCCCTCGCGCGCCAGCTCGTGGCCGACGCCGAGGGCGCGAGCCACGACGTCGCCGTCACGGTGGTGGGCGCGTCGAGCGAGGACGCGGCCGTCGCGGTCGCGCGCGCCGTGACCCGGTCGAACCTGTTCAAGACCGCGATCTTCGGCAACGACCCGAACTGGGGCCGCATCGTGTCCGCCGTCGGGACCGTCCCCGAGGACGTCGCCCCGTTCGACCCGCTCCTGCTCGACGTGACGGTCAACGACGTCCAGGTCTGCCGGGCCGGGGGAGTGGGCGAGCCGCGCGAGCTCGTCGACCTCGCGGCCGAGCGGGAGGTGCGCGTCGAGATCGACCTGCACGCCGGCTCCGCGACCGCGACCGTCTGGACCAACGACCTCACGCACGACTACGTCCACGAGAACAGCGCGTACTCCTCATGAGCGACCCGACCGCCCCCACGCCCCACCCCGACGACGCCGCGTTCGACACCCGGACCGACCTGCGCCCCGAGCAGAAGGCCGAGGTGCTCGTCGAGGCCCTGCCGTGGCTCCAGGAGTTCGCCGGCGCGCTCGTCGTCGTCAAGTACGGCGGCAACGCCATGGTCGACGACACGCTCAAGGCGGCGTTCGCGCAGGACATGGTGTTCCTGCGCCGGGTCGGCCTGCGGCCGGTCGTCGTGCACGGCGGCGGCCCGCAGATCTCCGCGATGCTCGACCGGCTCGGCATCGAGTCGGAGTTCCGCGGGGGGCTGCGCGTCACGACGCCCGAGGCGATGGACGTCGTGCGCATGGTCCTCACGGGCCAGGTGTCGCGCGAGCTCGTCGGCCTCATCAACGCCCACGGCCCGTACGCCGTCGGGCTCTCGGGCGAGGACGGCGGCCTCCTGCAGGCCCAGCGCCGGCACGCGACCGTGGACGGCGAGCCCGTCGACGTCGGGCTCGTCGGCGACGTCGTCGAGGTGCACCCGGCCGCGGTCCAGGACCTGCTCGACGCCGGCCGCATCCCCGTCGTCTCGACGATCGCGCCCGACCTCGACGACCCGACGCAGGTGCTCAACGTCAACGCCGACACCGCCGCCGCGGCGCTCGCGGTCGCGCTCGGCGCGAAGAAGCTCGTGGTGCTGACCGACGTCGAGGGCCTGTACACGTCGTGGCCGGACCGGGGCTCGCTCGTCGCGCAGATCTCCCGCTCCGAGCTCGCGGCGCTCCTGCCGTCGCTCTCGGCGGGCATGGTCCCCAAGATGGAGGCGTGCCTGCGCGCCGTCGAGGGCGGGGTGCCGGCGGCCACCGTGATCGACGGCCGCGTGCCGCACTCGACCCTGCTCGAGGTCTTCACGACCCAGGGCAACGGGACGATGGTCGTCCCCGACGCCGCGCCCGCGGCGACCCCGACCGACGGAGGCGCCGCGTGACCGAGCCCACGACCGGCGGGACGCCCGCCACGACCCCCGCCCAGGACGTCGCCGCGCCGGCCGACGGCTCCGTCGCGCAGTGGACGGACCGGTACACCCACGCGGTCATGGACACGTTCGGCCCGCCGCAGCGCGTCCTCGTGCGCGGCGAGGGCGCGTACGTGTGGGACGCCGACGGGAAGCGGTACCTCGACCTCCTCGCGGGCATCGCGGTGAACGCGCTCGGCCACGCGCACCCGACGCTCACGGCCGCGATCTCGGCCCAGCTCGGCACGCTCGGCCACGTCTCGAACTTCTTCGGCACCCCGACGCAGATCGCGCTCGCCGAGCGCCTGCTCGCGCTCGCCGAGGCACCCGAGGGCTCGCGCGTGTTCTTCACGAACTCGGGCACGGAGGCCAACGAGGCGGCGTTCAAGATGACGCGCCGTACGGGACGCACGCGCGTCCTCGCGCTCCAGGGCGGCTTCCACGGGCGGACCATGGGGGCGCTCGCGCTGACGTCGAAGGCCGCGTACCGCGAGCCGTTCGAGCCGCTCCCGGGCGGGGTCGAGTTCGTCGCGTTCGACGACGTCGCCGCGCTCGAGGAGGCGTTCTCGCCCGCGGCCGTGGCCGAGCGCGGCGAGGTCGCCGCGCTCGTCGTCGAGCCCGTGCAGGGCGAGGCGGGCGTGCGCTGCCTCTCGCCGGGCTACCTCGTCACCGCGCGCGAGCTCACCGCTCGGCACGGCGCGCTGCTCGTGCTCGACGAGGTGCAGACCGGCGTCGGGCGCACCGGATCGTGGTTCGCGTACCAGCAGCCCGAGGTCGGCGGTGGGATCGTGCCCGACGTCGTCACGCTCGCCAAGGGCCTCGGCGGCGGCTTCCCCGTGGGCGCGGTGATCGCGTACGGCGAGCGCGCCGCGACGCTGCTCGGCCGGGGCCAGCACGGCACGACGTTCGGCGGCAACCCCGTCGCCGCCGCGGCCGCCCTCGCGACGCTCGGCGTGATCGAGCGCGACGGCCTGCTCGACAACGTCCGCACGGTCGGCGCGCTCCTGCGCGAGCGGATCGCGGGCGCGGGCAACCCGCTCGTCGCGGGCGTGCGCGGCCGCGGGCTCCTGCTCGCGGTGCAGCTCGCGCGGCCCGTCGCGGCCGACGTCGCGCGCGCGGCGCTGGACGCGGGACTCGTCGTCAACGCCGTCGCGCCCGACGCGATCCGCCTCGCACCGCCGCTGGTCCTCACGCCCGAGCAGGCGCGCGACGTCGTCGCGTTCTTCGCGACGGTGAGCGTCCCCGGGAGCGAGGACGCCACGGGCGCCCCGGCGACCGACCCCACGACCCCCGCCACCCCGACGACGAGGAGCTCCTGATGGCCCCCCGGCACTTCCTGCGCGACGACGACCTCACGCCCGCCGAGCAGCGTCAGGTCCTCGAGATCGGCCTCGCGTTCCGCGACGACCGCACGTTCCGCCAGCCCCTCGCGGGCCCGCAGGGCGTGGCCGTGCTGTTCGACAAGCCCACGCTGCGCACCCAGCTGTCGTTCGCGACGGGCATCGCCGAGCTCGGCGGCTTCCCGGTCGTCGTGGACGGCCGCCTCGCCCAGGTGGGGGTGCGCGAGTCCGTCGCGGACGTCACGCGCGTGCTCGACCGGCAGGCGTCGGCGATCGTGTGGCGCACGTTCGGCCAGGACCGCATCGAGGAGATGGCGTCGATCAGCCGCGTGCCCGTCGTCAACGCCCTCACCGACGACTTCCACCCGTGCCAGATCCTCGCGGACCTGCTGACGATCGCCCAGCTGCGCGGCGGCACGGGGGCCCTCGCGGGCCAGACGCTCGCCTACGTCGGCGACGGCGCGAACAACATGGCGCACTCCTACCTGCTCGGAGGCGCGACCGCGGGGCTGCACGTGCGCGTCGGGACCCCGGAGGGCTACCCGCCGGACGAGCGGGTCCTCGCCGACGCCGAGCGGGTCGCCGCCGAGACCGGCGGGTCGGTGCTCGTCACGGCCGACCCGGTCGAGGCGGTCGCGGGCGCCGACGTCGTGGCCACCGACACGTGGGTGTCGATGGGCGACGAGGACGAGGCCGAGCTGCGTGCCCGGCCGTTCGTGCCGTACCAGGTGAACGACGCGCTCCTCGCGCACGCGAAGGACGACGCGATCGTGCTGCACTGCCTGCCCGCCTACCGCGGCAAGGAGATCACCGCCGAGGTCATCGACGGCCCGCGCTCCGCCGTCTGGGACGAGGCGGAGAACCGTCTGCACGCGCAGAAGGCGCTGCTCACGTTCCTCCTGGAGCGGTCGTGACCGAGGCCCGCACCGCGACGACGAAGACGGCGCGCCACGCGCGCATCGCCGAGATCGTGCGCCGCACGGAGATCCACTCGCAGGCCGAGCTCGCGCGCGAGCTCGAGCGCGAGGGCCTGTCCGTGACGCAGGCGACGCTGTCGCGCGACCTCATCGAGCTGCGCGCCGAGAAGGTCCGCGGCGCGTCGGGCGCCCTCGTCTACGCGCTGCCGGGGGAGGGCGGCGACCGCAGCGTGCAGACCGCGGAGTCGCCGGAGTACCTCGCGGCCCGGCTCGCCCGCCTGTGCTCGGAGATGCTCGTCTCCGCGGAGGCGTCCGCGAACCTCGTCGTGCTGCGGACCCCGCCGGGCGCCGCCAACTACCTCGCGTCGGCGATCGACCACTCGGTGCTGCCGGGCGTGCTCGGGAGCATCGCGGGCGACGACACGATCCTCGTCATCGCGCGCGACCCCGACGGCGGCGCCGATCTCGCGCGCCGCTTCCTCGACCTCTCCGGACCGGTCGGGCCGGGCGCGTGACCCGGGCGCACGACTGCCACACTGGACACCGACCCACCCGCACGCCAGAGAGAGATCCGTCATGACTGAACGCGTCGTGCTCGCCTACTCGGGCGGGCTGGACACGTCCGTCGCCATCGGCTGGATCGCCGAGGCCACGGGCGCCGAGGTCGTCGCCGTCGCGGTCGACGTCGGCCAGGGCGGGGAGGACCTCGAGGTCATCCGGCAGCGCGCCCTCGACTGCGGCGCCGTCGAGGCGTACGTCGCGGACGCGCGCGACGAGTTCGCGACCGAGTACTGCATGCCCGCGCTGCGCGCGAACGGCCTCTACCTCGACCGGTACCCGCTCGTCTCGGCGCTCTCGCGCCCGGTCATCGTCAAGCACCTCGTGCGCGCGGCCCGCCGGTTCGGCGCGACGACCGTCGCGCACGGCTGCACCGGCAAGGGCAACGACCAGGTGCGCTTCGAGGTCGCGACGACGTCGCTCGCACCCGACCTGAGGACGATCGCGCCGGTGCGCGACCTCGCGCTCACGCGCGAGAAGGCCATCGAGTACGCCGAGCGGCACGCGCTGCCCATCGCGACGACGAAGCACAACCCGTTCTCGATCGACCAGAACGTGTGGGGCCGTGCGGTCGAGACGGGCTTCCTCGAGGACATCTGGAACGCGCCGACCAAGGACGTCTACCACTACACCGACGACCCGACGTTCCCGCCCGTCGCGGACGAGGTCGTCGTCACGTTCGAGCAGGGCGTCCCCGTCGCGCTCGACGGCGTCGCCGTGACCCCGCTCCAGGCGGTCCAGGAGATGAACCGCCGCGCGGGCGCCCAGGGCGTCGGCCGGATCGACATCGTCGAGGACCGCCTCGTCGGCATCAAGTCGCGCGAGGTCTACGAGGCGCCGGGCGCGATCGCGCTCATCACGGCCCACCAGGAGCTGGAGAACGTCACGCTCGAGCGCGAGCAGGCCCGCTTCAAGCGCGGCGTCGAGCAACGCTGGTCCGAGCTCGTCTACGACGGCATGTGGTTCAGCCCGCTCAAGCGGTCGCTCGACGTGTTCGTCGACGACACCCAGCGCTACGTGTCCGGCGACGTGCGCCTCGTGCTGCACGGCGGCCGGGCGACCGTGACGGGCCGCCGCTCGGAGACGAGCCTGTACGACTTCAACCTGGCGACGTACGACGAGGGCGACTCGTTCGACCAGTCGCAGGCCAAGGGATTCATCGAGATCTACGGTCTCACCGCGAAGCTCGCCGCCGCGCGCGACGAGAAGTTCGGCAACGGTGCGGACCTCGGGGCAGGAGCACAGTGAGCACGCACGACGACCAACACGGCACGGACACCCCCGCGGACGCCGCGGCCGGCGAGGGGACGGCGCCCGCGCGCGTGAGCCTGTGGGGCGGCCGGTTCGCCGGCGGCCCCGCGGACGCGCTCGCGGCGCTGAGCAAGAGCACGCACTTCGACTGGCGCCTCGCGGGCCAGGACGTCGCGGGGTCGAAGGCCCACGCGAAGGTCCTGCACGCCGCAGGCCTGCTCGACGACGACGAGCTCGAGGGCATGCTCGCCGCGCTCGAACGGCTGCGCGAGGACGTCGCGTCGGGCGCGTTCGTCGCGGCCGACGACGACGAGGACGTGCACACCGCGCTCGAGCGCGGGCTCATCGAGCGGGCCGGTCCCGAGCTCGGCGGCAAGCTGCGCGCGGGCCGGTCGCGCAACGACCAGATCGCGACGCTCACGCGCATGTACCTGCGCGACGAGGCGCGCACGATCGCGCGGCTCGTGCTCGACGTCGTCGACGCGCTGATCGAGCAGGCCGCCGCGCACCCGGGCGCCGCGATGCCGGGGCGCACGCACCTGCAGCACGCGCAGCCGGTGCTCCTCGCGCACCACCTCCTCGCGCACGCGTGGCCGCTGCTGCGCGACGTCGACCGGTTCATCGACTGGGACGTGCGCGCCGCGCGCTCGCCCTACGGGTCGGGGGCGCTCGCGGGCTCCTCGCTGGGGCTGGACCCGGCGGCGGTCGCGGCCGAGCTCGGGTTCGACGGGCCGGTCGAGAACTCGATCGACGGCACCGCGTCGCGCGACGTCGTGGCCGAGTTCGCGTTCGTCGCGGCGATGCTGGGCGTCGACCTGTCACGTCTCGCGGAGGAGGTCATCCTCTGGGCGACGAAGGAGTTCGGGTTCGTCCGCCTGCACGACTCCTACTCCACGGGGTCGAGCATCATGCCGCAGAAGAAGAACCCCGACGTCGCCGAGCTCGCGCGCGGAAAGGCGGGCCGCCTCATCGGCGACCTGGCGGGCCTGCTCGCGACGCTCAAGGGCCTGCCGCTCGCGTACAACCGCGACCTCCAGGAGGACAAGGAGCCGGTGTTCGACCAGGTCGACACGCTCGAGGTGCTCCTGCCCGCGTTCTCGGGCATGGTCGCGACGCTCAAGTTCGACACCGAGCGCATGGCGTCGCTCGCGCCGCAGGGGTTCTCGCTCGCGACGGACGTCGCCGAGTGGCTCGTGCGCGAGGGCGTGCCGTTCCGCGTCGCGCACGAGGTCGCCGGCGCGTGCGTGCGCGTGTGCGAGGAGCGCGGCATCGAGCTCTGGGACCTCTCGGACGACGACCTCGCGGGCATCTCCGAGCACCTCACGCCGGGTGTGCGCGACGTGCTGAGCGTCGAGGGCTCGCTCGCGTCGCGCGACGCCGTGGGCGGCACGGCGCCGGTGCGCGTCGCCGAGCAGCTGGAGGCGGCGAAGGAGCGCTCGGCCGAGTACCGCTTCTGGGCCCAGGGCTGACGCGGCCCGGGCCGGGGTGAGCGCATGAGCGTCGGTCCCGACGTCCTCGCGGACCTCGTGCGCCGCGTGCGCGCCGCCGTCCCGCGTCTCGGCGGGCCGCCGTCACGGCCCGGCCACCACCCGGGCGAGCCGGCCGCGCCGGGCGCCGGGCCGTCGTCGGGCACGCGGCTCGTCGTCGTGGACGGTCCGGCCGGCTCCGGCAAGACGACGCTCGCCGCCCAGCTCGGCGACGCGCTGCCCGCGCAGGTGCTCCACATGGACGACCTGTACGAGGGCTGGCGCGGTCTCGAGCCCGCGTGGGGACGTCTCGACGAGTGGGTCCTCGCGCCGCTCGCCGCGGGCCGCGCCGGGCGGTACCGGCGCTTCGACTGGGCTCTCGACCGATTCGCCGAGTGGCACGACGTGCCGCCCGCGCCCTACCTCGTGGTCGAGGGCTGCGGGGCCGGCCGGCGCGAGGCCGACGCCGTCGCGGCGCTGCGCGTGTGGGTCGAGGCACCCGACGACGTGCGGCTGCGCCGCGGGCTCGAGCGCGACGGCGAGGACCAGCGCGCGCACTGGCTCGCCTGGATGCGCGACGAGCGCGAGCACTACGCGCGCCACGCCTCGCGCGAGCGCGCCGACGTCGTGCTCGACGGCTGGGGGAACGTCGTCCGGGCCGCGCCGCGGTGACGCCGGCCCCGGGGCCCGGCGACCGCCTGGCCCCGCCGGGCGTCCGCGCGGGGGCGTACATTGCCCAGGACGGAAGGTGGTGCGGATGACGACGGACGCCCTGACGGGGACGGGCCCCGAGGACGCGCGCGTCCTCGGGCCGTGGGACGTGCCGGCGCGCGGCTGGTTCGCGCGGGACGTGCACGACGTCGCGCGCGACCTGCTCGGTGCGCTGCTCACGCGTCGCAGCGCCGCGGGCGACGTGACGCTGCGGATCACCGAGGTCGAGGCGTACGACGGCGAGCAGGACCCGGGCTCCCACGCCTTTCGCGGGCGCACGGAGCGCAACCGCGCGATGTTCGGCGAACCGGGTCGGCTCTACGTGTACCGGCACCTCGGCCTGCACCACTGCGTCAACGTGGTGTGCGGCCCGGTCGGCCGCGCGTCCGCCGTCCTGCTGCGGGCGGGCGAGGTGACCGACGGCGTCGGGCTCGCCCGCGCACGACGGACGGCGTCCGGCCGGTGCGACTCCGACCGCCAGATCGCGCGCGGTCCCGCGCGCCTCGCCGTGGCGCTCGACCTCGACCTGGGCCAGTACGGCGCCGACCTCACCGACCCCGAGGGCGAGCTCGTCCTGCACCGGGCGTCGAGCGGCTCGTTCCGGCCCGTGGTCGCCACGGGACCGCGCGTCGGCGTCTCCGGGGTCGGGGGAGACGGCGACCGCTACCCGTGGCGCTACTGGCTCGCCGGCGACCCGACGGTCTCGGCGTACCGCCGTGTGAGCGCGCGGGCGCGCTGAGCGCGCACGGGGCCCGCGGAGCGCGGGGGTCCGCGGGGTGTCGGCGGCCCCGGGGGCGCCCGCGTCGTGGGCGGTGGCCGGACGCGGTCGCGCGGCACGGCAGACTAGGACCCGCGGGCCGTACGGGCCGCACGGACCGTGCCCCGGCCGGGGCACTCGACGAAGGAGCAGAAGTGAGCGACGTTCTCGACGAGCTGCAATGGCGAGGCCTGGTGGCGCAGTCCACCGACGAGGCCGCGCTGCGCGCCGCGCTGGCCGAGGGCCCGATCACGTACTACTGCGGCTTCGACCCGACCGCGCCGAGCCTGCACCACGGCCACCTGGTCCAGCTCATCCTGCTGCGCCACCTCCAGCTCGCGGGGCACCGCCCCATCGCCCTCGTGGGCGGCGCGACGGGCATGATCGGCGACCCGCGCCAGTCCGGCGAGCGCGTGCTCAACTCCAAGGAGACCGTCGCGGAGTGGACCGAGCGCCTCAAGGGCCAGGTCTCGCGGTTCCTCGACTTCGAGGGGGAGAACGCCGCGCGCGTCGTCAACAACCTCGACTGGATCTCGGGCCTGTCGGCGATCGACTTCCTGCGCGACGTCGGCAAGCACTACCGCCTGGGCACGATGCTCGCGAAGGACACGGTCGCGCGCCGCCTCCACTCGGAGGAGGGCATCAGCTTCACCGAGTTCAGCTACCAGATCCTCCAGGGCATCGACTTCCACGAGCTCTACCGCCGGCACGGGGTCACGCTCCAGACCGGCGGCAACGACCAGTGGGGCAACCTGCTCTCGGGCGTCGACCTGATCCGCAAGACGGAGGGCGCCTCCGTCCACGTCATGACGACGCCGCTCATCACGAAGGCGGACGGCACCAAGTTCGGCAAGACCGAGGGCGGCGCCGTGTGGCTCGACCCGGACATGATGAGCCCGTACGCGTTCTACCAGTTCTGGCTCAACGCCGCGGACGACGACGTGGTGCGCTTCCTGAGGATCTTCACCTTCCGCACGCGCGAGGAGATCGCCGAGCTCGAGGCCGCCGTGCTCGAGCGGCCGGGCGCGCGCGAGGCCCAGCGGGCGCTCGCGGCCGACGTCACGACACTCGTCCACGGCGCCGCCGCGACGGAGGCCGTGATCGCGGCGAGCCAGGCGCTGTTCGGGCGCGGCGAGCTCGCCGCGCTCGACGAGCGGACCCTGGGTGCGGCGGTCGCCGAGCTCCCGCGCACCGCGGCGGCGGTGGGCGACCTCGTGGTCGACCTCTTCGCGTCGTCGGGTCTGGTGGCGTCGAAGGCGGCCGCGCGCCGTGCTGTCGCGGAAGGAGGCGCGTACGTGAACAACACCAAGGTCGCGAGCGACGACGCCGTCCTCTCCGCCGCCGACCTGCTGCACGGGCGCTACGCGCTCCTGCGCCGGGGGAAGAAGACCCTCGGCGTGGCGGTCGCCGGCTAACCAGGTCGGGTCGTCGTCCCGCGGCGGGCGATCATCACCGGAGGAGGGGCCGGACCGCGTCGAGCGGCCCGGCCCCTTCGCGCGTCGTCGCGGCCGTGCGTCCGCGCTCCTCGCACGCGTGGGGCCGCGTCCCTGCGGGCCTCTCGGCCGCGGCACGGAGCCGATTTGGCACGGCCGCGGACCGCGTGTAGTGTTCTCGACGTTCGCCCGGCAGGGAGGAACGGACACGGGTCTCGATCGCACGAGACGGTGGCTGGTCCCCCGGGCGTTCCCCCTTCGAGGAACAGCACGGAGCTTCGCGCGCCGTGCCGGTCCATGAAGGCTGCCTGTTCCACGGCCCTTTCCGCTC
Source organism: Cellulosimicrobium composti (assembly GCF_010287905.1). Classification (NCBI taxonomy): domain Bacteria; kingdom Bacillati; phylum Actinomycetota; class Actinomycetes; order Micrococcales; family Promicromonosporaceae; genus Cellulosimicrobium; species Cellulosimicrobium composti. The sequence continues at coordinate 167 of NZ_JAAFAN010000026.1, read as the reverse complement.
GGATCACCGAGTTGGAGCGGACACCAAGGATCTGGTAGATTGGAGAAGTTGCCCCAAGCGAGGTTCTGCCCGGTCGGGTGGTGCTGAGTTGGTGTGTGTCGGTTGTTTGAGAACTCAACAGTGTGCTTGTTAGTCAATGCCAAATTTTTTGTCCCTGTGGCATGGCT
>NZ_JAAFAN010000025.1:0-54293 GCF_010287905.1 Cellulosimicrobium composti | reverse complement strand
AGGACGCGCTTGCCGCGCAGGTCGCCCAGGGAGTCGATGGTCTTCATGCGGTCTCCTACGGTTCGGTCGCCGTCGTGGGGGGGGGGGGGGGGGGGGGGCGGGGGGCCCCCCGGGGGGGCGGCGGGGGCGCGGGGGGCGGCCCACCCGCGCGGGGGGGGGCGCCGGGGCGGCCCGGCGGGGGGCGCGCCGGGCCGGCCCGGGCTGCGGACCCGGCGGTGTCAGCCCTGGTCGAGCAGGGCCTGCGCCTCGGTGTTCGCCTGCTCCAGCAGCGCGTCCACGTCGGCGTTCTCGTCCGTGAGGACGGCCTGGACGACCGGGTCGAGCAGCGCGTAGATCTCCTGCGTCTTCTGCGACGGCTCACCCACGAGCGGCAGGTCGAACATCGTGTCCGTGTAGCTCGTCATCTGGTCGAGCGGCACGTTGATGTAGTCCGCGATCCACTCCTGGTTCTGCTCGTACTGCTCCTGGGAGAACATCGGCAGGACCGGGGTGCCCACGGGCTGGTCGTTCGCGACGAGGACCTCGGCGTCGGCGACGGCGCGCTTCTCGTCGACGAGCTTGCCGAGGTAGAAGAAGTCGATCCACTTGATCGCGGCCTCCTTCTTCGCCTCGTCCACGGTCGCCGGCATCGCGGCGAGCGTGCCGCCGGTGAGGACGCCCGCGTCGTCGCCCTCGAGCGGGAGCGCCGCGAGGCCGTAGGTGGACGGGTCGAGCGCGTTCGTCTGCACGAGCGACGTGAACACGTCGGAGCCCGACGTGTACATCGCGACCTGCCCGGCGGCGAAGGCCTGGTTCATCGTTCCCCAGTCGAGGAGGAAGTTGCTCCCGAGGGAGCCGTCCTCCCAGCGCATGGCCTGCAGCCACTCGAGCGCGGCCTTCGTGCCGTCGTTCGTGAGGGTCGACGTGGCCGTGCCGTCGTCCGCGACCTCCTGCGTGCGGCCGCCGCGCGCGAACGTGTTCACCGTGAGCTGCCAGCCGCCCGTGTTGTTCTGCGACATCTGCATGTAGCCCGCGACGCCGGGGTTCGCGTCCGCGATCTTCTTCGCGTACTCGCGGACCTCGTCCCACGTGGTCGGCGGCTGGTCGGGGTCGAGGCCGGCCGACTCGAACAGCGCCCGGTTGTAGTGCAGGCCCACGCCGTAGACGTTCTTGGCGGGGATCGCGTAGACGTGGCCGTCGGCGCCCGTGCCGGCCTCGAGGATGGCCGGGTTGAAGCGGTCGGCGTACGGCAGGGTGCGGAACTGCTCGTCGAGGTCCGCGAGCTGGCCGTTCTCCACGAGCGTCTTCGCGTCGGTGAACGGGATCTCGAAGACGTCGGGCAGCGTGCCGCCCGCGAGCTGGGGCGCGAACGTCGTCGCCTTCCACTCGTACTCCTCGGGCACGACGTCGATGTCCGGGTTCGCGGCCTCGAACTCCTCGACCTGGGCGTTGAAGGCGTCGATCGCCTCCTGCTCCGAGCCCGGGAGCAGGGACACCACCGAGAGGGTGACCTTCCCGTCGTCCGAGCCGCTGCTCTCGTCGTCGCTGCCCGAGCCGCCGCTCGAGCACGCGGCGAGCGTGCTGATCGCGAGGGCCCCCGCGAGGGTGAGGCCGATCGCCTGACGTGTGGACTTCATCGTCACTCCTGGGTTCCGGTGGTGCTGGGTGCTGGGTGGGGTGGGTGCGGGTCGCCGGCCCGCCCGGTGAGGCGCGCCGGTGTGGCGGTCAGGGGCGCGACGGGGTCGCGCGGAGCCAGACCGCGGTGTCGGTGGTCAGGGGCGCCGGTGGCTGCGGCGCGCCAGGACCGCCCGAGGCGTCGGCGGGGAGGTCGCTGCGCACGAGGACCACGGCGTCCGCCGGCAGCGGGACGTCCTCGACCCCGAGGTTGACGACGCACGTGACCGCGTCACGCCCGTCGCCCCGGGTGAAGGCGAGCACGTCGTCGCCGAGCGCGACGCCGTCGAGGGCGTCGAGCCAGCGGAACGCGCCGCCGTGCAGCGCGGGCTCGGCGCGCCGCGTCGCGAGGACGCGACGGTAGAGCGCGAGCATCGAGGCGTCGTCGTCCCACTGGGCCTCGACCGACACCTCTCCCCAGCCGGGCGGCTGGGGCAGCCAGGGCTCCGCCCCGCCGTCGGGCCCGAACCCGTGGCTCGTGCCGCCGCGCGTCCACGGCAGGGGCACGCGGCAGCCGTCGCGGCCGGGGTCGACGCCGCCGGAGCGGGCGTGCATGGGGTCCTGGATCGCGTCGGGCGGGAGGTCCTCGACCTCCGGGAGCCCGAGCTCGTCGCCCTGGTAGACGTAGAGCGACCCGGGCAGGGCGGCGGAGAGCAGCGCGGCGGCGCGGGCGCGGCGGCGACCCAGGTCGAGGTCGGTCGGCGTGCCGGCGCGCTTGGCCGCGAACGAGAACGAGCTGTCCTCGCGGCCGTAGCGGGTCACCGGACGCGTGACGTCGTGGTTCGACAGCACCCACGTCGCCGGCGCGGCGACGGGCGCGTGCGCGTCGAGCGTCGTCTGGACCGACTCTCGCAGGGCCTTCGCGTCCCAGGGGCGCGCCATGAAGTCGAAGTTGAACGCGGTGTGCATCTCGTCGGGGCGCAGGTACTGCGCGAACCGCGCGCGGTCGGCGAGCCACACCTCGCCCACGAGGACGCGGGGCTCCTCGTACGAGTCGGCGACGGCGCGCCAGCCGCGGTAGATGTCGTGCAGCTCGTCGCGGTCGACGTGCGGGTGCTCGCCCGGCCCCGGGTGCGCGGGCACCTCGGGCAGCGCGGGGTCCTTGACGAGCTGGGCCGCCGAGTCGATGCGGATGCCCGCGGCGCCGCGGTCGAACCAGAACCGCAGGATGTCCTCGTGCTCGCGGCGCACGTCGGGGTGGTTCCAGTTGAGGTCCGGCTGCTCCGGCGCGAACACGTGCAGGTACCACTCGCCGGGCGTGCCGTCGGGGTTCGTCGTGCGCGTCCACGTGCTGCCCTGGAACTCCGAGACCCAGCGCGTCGGGATCTGCGACCCGTCCTCGCCCTTGCCCGGGTGGAACCAGAAGCGCTCGCGCTCGGGCGACCCCGGCCCGGCGGCGAGCGCGGCCCGGAACCACGAGTGCTCGGACGACACGTGGTTCGGGACGACGTCGACGATCGTGCGGATGCCGAGCGCGCGGGCCTCCGCGATGAGCGCCTCCGCCTCGGCGAGCGTGCCGAACTGCGGGTCGATCGCGCGGTAGTCCGCGACGTCGTAGCCGCCGTCGGCGAGCGGGGACACGTACCACGGGGTGAACCAGATCGCGTCGACGCCGAGGTCGCGCAGGTACGGCAGGCGCCGGCGCACGCCGGCGAGGTCGCCCGTGCCGTCGCCGTTCCCGTCGGCGAAGCTGCGCACGTACACCTGGTAGATCACGGCGCTGCGCCACCAGTCGGTCGACGCCGCCCGCTCCGGTCCCGCCGGACCGGCGGTCGCCTCGGGGGTGGGTGCGCCGTCGGCGACTCGGGGGTGGTCGTTGCTCACCGTGTCCTCTTCCGTGAGTTCGGGAGCGAGGGCGTGCGGGGCACGTCTCGCCTGCTGCTGCACCGTGTGCGGTGCCGACCGGGGCGGGCCCCGGGGACGGCCGTCGTGCAGCGGGGTGTCGACCGCGCCGTCGAGACGACTGTAACTAGACGACAGGAAGCGCGCAAGAACCCGACAAGGCCGTTATCGAAACGCTATCTCTCGACGTCGAGAGAGTTGCGTCGCCGTGGGTCGGGCCGTCGTCGCCCCGGCGCACGACGACGAAGCCCCGGCCGGCGCGCGACGGCGCCGGGCCGGGGCCCGGGAGAAGAGGGGTGCGGGTGCTACGACCCGACGGCCTCGCGACCGGCGCCGCGGGCCGCGGCGGTCGACCCCCGCACGACGAGCTCCGGCTCGAACAGGAGCTCGTCGCGCGAGACGTCGGCGCCCGCGATCATGCTCGCGAGCAGGTCCACCGCCGCCCGGCCCATGGGCTCGATCGGCTGGCGCACGGTCGTCAGCGCCGGGTCCGTGGAGTTCATGAGGTTCGAGTCGTCGTAACCGACGACGGACACGTCCGCCGGGACGTCCAGGCCGGCCCGTCGCACGGCTCGGATCGCGCCCAGGGCGAGCGGGTCGCTCGCGCACACGATCGCGGTCGCGCCGGCCTCGAGGAGCCGGTTCGCGGCGGCCTGGCCGCTCTCGAGCGAGTACTGGCTGTGCACGACGAGCGCCGGGTCGAGCGCGTGCCCCTGCCGCTCGGCGAACGCCTGCGCCGCCGCGAGCTTGCGCTCCGACGGCACGTGGTCGGCCGGGCCGAGCAGGAGGCCGACCCTCTCGTGGCCGAGCGAGAGCACGTGGCCCAGCGCCTGGTTCATCGCGACGAGGTCGTCGCACGAGACGCGCGGGAAGTCGAGGTCCTCGATGGACGCGTTCATGAGCACGACGGGCAGACCGAGCTTCTCGAGCCGGTGGAAGTGCGCGTGGTCCGCCTGCCGCTCCGCGTAGAAGCCGCCCGCGAAGATCACGCCGGACACGTGCTGCCCGAGGAGCAGGTCGATGTACTCGGCCTCGGTGACGCCCCCGGCGGTACGCGTGCACAGCACGGGCGTGAAGCCCTGCTGCGCGAGCGCACCCCCGATGACCTCGGCGAACGCCGGGAAGATGGGGTTGACGAGCTCGGGGAGCACGAGGCCCACGAGGCGGCCGCGCTCGCCGCGCAGCTTGGTCGGCCGCTCGTATCCCAGGACGTCGAGCGCGGTGAGCACGGCGTCGCGCGTGGCCTGCGAGACCCCGGGCTTGCCGTTGAGCACGCGGCTCACGGTGGCCTCGCTGACACCGACCTTGGTGGCGACCTCCGCCAGACGTCTCGACATGCTGCCGACTATACGCGCGGTTGCAAGCCGCTTGCGTGATTCGAAGCCGTCCGACGAATCCTTGCGTCGGCGCTCCCCGACGTCGGGAGATGCGGCTAGGCTCGTTCGGTGTCCTTCCAAAAGGTGACCGCGTCGTCCCCCGAGCCCGCGACGGACCCCTTCGGGCTCGTCCCCGCCCCCGTGTCGGTGTCGCCGGGCGACGGCGTCGTCGCCCTCCCCGACGGGACCCGGGTCGCCACGGACCCCGCGCTGCGCCCGGCCGCACGGCGCTGGCGGCGCGCGACGGAGGACGCGTTCGGCCTCGACCTCGTGCCCGTGCGCGCCGACGCCTCGGACGCCGCGGACCGACCCGCCGTGACGTTCGCGCTCGACGCGGCACTCCCGGCGTCGGGCTACCGGCTCACGATCGACGACGCGGGCGTCCGCGTCGCCGCTGCCGACCTCGACGGCGCGCACGCCGCCGCGCACACGCTGCGCCAGCTCGCCGGCCCGGCCGCGTTCCGCCGCGCCCCCGGGCGACGGGCGCCCGGTACGACGACGCCCCCGCTGGTCCTCCCCCACGTCACCGTCACGGACCACCCGCGGTTCGCGTGGCGCGGCGTGCTGCTCGACGTCGCCCGCCACTTCCTCCCGCTCGCGGACGTGCTGCGGTTCGTCGACCTCGCCGCGGCCCACCGGCTCAACGTGCTCCAGCTCCACCTCACGGACGACCAGGGGTGGCGCGTCGAGATCGAGCGGTACCCGCGCCTCACGGAGGTCGGGGCGTGGCGGCACGAGTCGGGGGTCGGCACGTGGCGGGCCGGCGTCTTCGACGGCCGCCCGCACGGCGGCTACTACACGCAGGACGACCTGCGCGAGGTCGTCGCGTACGCGCGCGAGCGCGGCGTGACGGTCGTGCCGGAGATCGACGTGCCCGGCCATGTCGAGGCCGCGGTCGCGGCGTACCCGGAGCTCGGCACGCGCAAGCGGCCGCACGAGGTCCGCACCACGTGGGGCGTGAGCACGGAGGTGCTCGACCCGTCCGAGGAGTCCCTGGAGTTCTTCCGGAACGTGCTCGACGAGGTGCTGGAGGTCTTCGACGCGCCGTTCGTCGCGATCGGCGGCGACGAGGTGCCGACCACCCTGTGGCGCGAGAACCCGGCGATCGTCGAGCGCGCGCAGGCGCTCGGGCTCGACGACGTGGGCGGCCTGCACGGCTGGTTCCTCGCGCGCCTCGCGGAGCACGTCGCGTCCCGCGGCCGACGCGCCGTCGTCTGGGACGAGGCGTTCGGGCCCGCGCTCCCGCGCGACGCCGTCGTCACGTCGTGGCGCGGCTGGGCCGTGGGGGCCGACGCGCTCGCCGCGGGTCACGACGTCGTCATGGCCCCCGAGCAGGTCGTCTACCTCGACCACCGCGGCGGCGACGCCCCGGACGAGCCCGTGCCGGTCGGCTTCCTCACGACGCTCGAGGACGTGTACGCGTTCGAGCCGCTCCCGGCCGCGGTCGCGCCCTCCGGCGACGACGGCACGACGCCGGGGCGCCTCCTCGGCGGCCAGGCCGAGCTGTGGTCCGAGCACCTCGACTCCGCGCGCCGCGTCGACTACGCCGCGTTCCCGCGCCTCGCCGCGTTCGCCGAGGTCGTGTGGTCGCCCGAGGCCGACCGCTCCCCCGGGTCGCCCGCGTCGCGCGCGTTCCGCGAGCGCCTTGAGACCCACCACCTGCCGCGCCTCGACGCGGCCGGCGTGGAGTACCGCCCGCTCGACGGGCCGCACCCGTGGCAGACCCGCCCGGGCGTCGCGGGCTGGCCGCGCGACCGCGAGGCCGAGCTCGCCGCGGGCGGCCTGCGCGGAGTCGGCGGCTGGGTCGAGGGCCGCGACGAGGACGCGGGGGGCCCGGCGTGAGCACGCTCGTGATCCGCGGCGCCCGGCTCGTCGAGCCCGACGGCGCGGCCTCCCCGCCCGTCGACGTCACGGTCCGCGCGGGGCGGGTCGAGAGCGTCGCGCCCGCCGCGGCGGGCGCGCCCGACGCCGCCGCGGCGCTGGACGCGGGCGGGCGCCTCCTGCTGCCGGGGTTCGTCGACGCGCACGTGCACGGCGAGGCCGCGGTGCTCGACGAGGACGTGCAGCTCGCGATGCTGCGCCAGGGCGTGACGAGCGTCGTCGTGGGCCAGGACGGCGTCTCGTGGGCGCCGTCGCCCCGACCGGGCGAGTCGACCGCGGGGGGCGCGGGCACGGAGCTGGGCGGGAGCCTGCACGACGCGGCAGCCTGGGCGTCGGGCTACTTCGCCGCGATCAACGGCGAGCACCCCACGTTCCGCGGCGGACCGGTCGCCGACCTGCTCGCGACGTACGACGGCACGACGCGCGTCAACGTGGGCTACCTCGCCCCGCACGGCACGATCCGCTACGCGGTCCTCGGCCCGGCGGCGCGCTCGGCGGCGCGCGGCGAGGTCGACCGCATGGTGGCCCTGCTCGCCGGCGCGCTCGACGACGGCGCGCTCGGCATGTCGACGGGCCTCGAGTACGTCCCGGCGGCCTACGCCGACGAGGCGGAGCTCGTCGCGCTGACGAGCGTGCTCACCGCGCGCGGGCTCCCGCACGTGTCCCACATGCGCGGGTACGAGGACAGGGCGGGTCCGGCGTTCGCCGAGCTCGTGCGCGTCGCGCGCGCGTCCGGGGCCGCGACGCACGTGTCGCACTACCACGGGCCGGCGGCCGAGCTCCTGGGCTACGTCGACGACGCCCGCGACCAGGGCCTCGACGTCACGTTCGACTCCTACCCGTACCTGCGCGGGTGCTCGATCCTGTCGATGGTCTCGCTGCCGACGTGGCTCCCCGTGGCGGACGTCGACGCGACGGTGCGCGCGCTGCGCGACCCCGCGGTGCTCGACCGCCTCCACCGCGAGCACTTCCCGGCCCTGGCCGACCTGTGGCCGCGCGTGACGATGGCGGCGGTGCCCACCGGGCCGGCCGCCGGCGCGCCCGCGGACGAGCCCGCCGCGGACCTCGCGTGGACCGAGGGCGTGGCGCTGCCCGACGTCGCGGCGCGCCTCGGCCTGTCCCCCGCCGACGCGGCGGTGCACCTGCTCGTCGCGACGCGTCTGCGCGCGTCGTGCGTGTTCGCGCAGCCGCCCACCAACTCCCCGCTGTCGGTGCGCGCCCTCCTGCGCCACCCGGCGCACGTGGGCGGATCGGACGCGATCTACGCGCCCGTCGGGGGCGGCGGCCGCCCCCACCCGCGCGGCTGGGGGGCGTTCGCGCGCTTCCTCGCCGAGCACGTGCGTAGGCTCGGGGACTGGACGTGGCACGACGCGGTCACGCACCTGTCCACCCGGCCCGCGCAGCGCTTCGCGCTCGCCGGGCGCGGCGTCGTCGCCCCGGGCGCGGTCGCGGACCTCGCGCTCGTCGACCCGGACGGCGTGCGCGACGAGGCGACGTACGAGGACCCGCGCCGCCCGGCGTCGGGCGTCGACGACGTGCTCGTCGCGGGCGTGCCCGTCCTGCGCGACGGCCGCCTGACCGACGCGCTCCCGGGCCGCCCGCTGCGCCCGGCCCGACCCGCCCCGACCACCGACACCCGGAGGACCGCATGACCGGCTCCACGACCGGACCAGCCCAGCCCGACCGCCCGTGGGCGGGTGACGTCGTCGGGCCCCGGACGAAGGGACTGCGGCTCGCGGGCCTCGCGACCGTCGCGGACGTCGTCGCGGGCACGCCGCGCGTGACCGACGACCCGTTCTCCTGGCCGCTGCTCACGCTCGACGACGCGACGCTCGACCACAACGTCGGCGTCGTGGCGCGCGTGTGCGCCGAGCGGGGCGTCGAGCACGCGCCGCACGTGAAGACGACGATGTCGCGCGCGCTCTACGCGCGCCAGGCCGCCGCGGGCGCGTGGGGGGCGACCGTCGCGACGCCCGCGCAGCTGCGCACGGTGCGCGACTGGGGCGTGCCACGCGTCCTGCTCGCCAACGAGCTGCTCGACCCGCGCGAGATCGCGTGGCTGCGCGACGACCTCGCGCGCGTCGCGGCCGGCGCCGAGGACGAGGTCTGGCTGTGCGTCGACTCGACGCACGGTGTCGATCTGCTGGTGCGTGGGCTCGCGGGCGCGGACGACGCGACCCGCGCGCGCGTCGGCGTGCTCGTCGAGCTCGGCGTGCCGGGCGGGCGCACCGGCGTGCGGAGCACCGCGGCGGCGCTCGACCTCGCGCGCGCGGTCCGGGCCGCCGGGCTCCGGCTGCTCGGCGTCACGGGGTACGAGGGGTCGGTCGCGGGCGGCACGAGCGACGACGAGCTCGCCGCTGTCGCCGCGTGGTGCGACGACCTGCGGGACCTCGGCACGGCGTTCGCCCGGGAGGGCCTCGCGGGCGTCGACGAGCCGCTCGTGCTCTCGGCGGGCGGCAGCTCGTTCCTCGACGTCGTGCTCGCCGCGCTCCCCGGGCCGGTCCCGGGCCCCGACGGGCGTGAGGTCGCGACGCGCGTCGTCGTGCGCTCGGGCGCGTACGTGACGCACGACCACGGGTTCTACGGGCGCACCGACCCGTGGAGCCGCATCCCCGGCGCCGAGCCGCTGCGCGGCGCCGCGACCGTGTGGGGCCAGGTCCTCTCCGTGCCCGAGCCGGGTCTCGCGATCTGCGGCGTCGGGCGCCGCGACGTGTCGTTCGACATCGACCTGCCCGTCGCGCTGTGGCTGCGCTCGCAGTCCGACGACGGCTGGCTCGCCCCGCGCGAGCTCGCCGGGACGCGCGTCACCGCGCTCAACGACCAGCACCTCTACCTCGCGCTCGCCGCGGGCGAGGCGACCACGGGCCCGGCGACGGCCCAGGTGCGGCCCGGCGACGTCGTCGGGTTCGGCATCTCCCACCCGTGCACGACGTTCGACCGGTGGCGCGTGGCCGCCGTCGTGCGCGGCGACGAGGTCGTGGACCTCGCGACGATCGACCTGTGACCACCCCGACCCGACCCGGCACATCCCGAGAGGACACCGCATGACCAGCGAGAAGACCGCGATCTCGACCCCCGACGCCCCGGCGCCCGCGCACACGTTCCACCAGGGGGTGCGCAAGGGCCCGTTCGTCCAGGTCTCCGGCCAGGGCCCGGTGGACCCGGCGACGAACGAGTACCTCCACCCGGGGGACGTCGCGGCGCAGACCACGCGCACGCTCGAGAACGTCAAGGCCATCGTCGAGGCCGCGGGCGCGACGTTCGACGACGTCGTCATGCTGCGCGTCTACCTCACCAAGCGCGAGGACTTCCCGGTCATGAACGACGCGTACGGCGCGTTCGTCGCGCAGCACACCACGAAGGGCGTCCTGCCGAGCCGCACCACCGTGTTCACGGGTCTGCCGCGCGGGGAGATGCTCGTCGAGATCGACGCGTTCGCGATCACGGACTGACCCGGCCACGCCCGCGCAAGGCCCGGTCCCCGCGTGCGGGCCGGGCCCTGCGTCGTCGACGGCCGTGGCCGACCGCGGTGCCGCCGTCGAGGGTGTGGCCGCGGGTCAGCGCCGCGACGCGACGTGCAGGCTCGTGACCGTCGCGGCGAGGTCGGTGAGCCGCGACGCCGTGCGGTCGAGCAGCTCGTCGAGCTCGATCGGCCCGGGCGCGATGCTGAACGCCGCTGCGATCCCGGCGTCGCGCGCCTGGTGCGCGGGCAGGAGCACGCGCCCCGCGAGCACGACGACCGGCGGCCGGTGCGGCGCCTCGGCGGCGAGCGCGCCCATCGCGTCCGCGACCTTCCCGTTGACCGACTGCGAGTCGAACGACCCCTCGCCCGTGACGACCAGGTCGGCGCGGGAGATCTCCTGCGGCAGCCCGATCGCCTCCGCGACGAGGCGTGCGCCCGGCTCGAGCTCGGCGCCGAGGACCCCGACCATCGCCGCGGGCACCCCGCCCGCCGCACCGGCGCCCGCGAGCTCCGACACGTCGAAGCCCGCCTCCTCGACGAGCACGCCCGCCCAGCGCCGCAGCGCCGCGTCGAGGAACGCCACGTCGGCCTCCTGGGCGCCCTTCTGCGGGCCGAACACGTGCGCCGCGCCACGCTCGCCGTGCAGCGGGTTGGTCACGTCGACCGCGAGCCGCCACCGCACCTCGCGCGCCCGCGGGTGCAGGCCCGCGAGGTCGAGGCGCGCGACCCGCGCGAGCCCCTCTCCGCCGTCGGGCACCTGCTCGCCCTGCTCGTCGAGGAGCCGCGCGCCGAGCCCCGTAAGGATGCCTGCGCCGCCGTCGGTCGACGCCGACCCGCCGAGGCACACGACCACCTCGTCCACCCCGGCGTCGAGCACGGCCGCGGCCGCCGCGCCCGTGCCGCGCGTGTGGGCGTGCAGCGGCTGCAGCGCGACGTCGCTCACCTGCGGCAGTCCGCTCGCCTCCGCGAGCTCCACGACCCCGAGCCGGCCGTCGCGCGAGACGCCGTAGCGCGCCGTGCGGGGGCGGCCGATCGCGTCGACCGTCTCGACCTCGCGCGCGGGGACGCCCCAGACGGCGAGGAGCGCGTCGAGGGTGCCCTCGCCGCCGTCGGCCATGGGCAGCTCGACGACCTGGGCGTCGGGGACGACGCTGCGCACGCCCGCGGCGACGGCGTGCGCGACGTCGGCGGCACTCAGGCTGCCCTTGAAGGAGTCGGGCGCGACGACGACGCGCAGCGGGCCGTCGGGGCGACGCGGGACGACGGGGGTCGGGTGGGTGCTCGGCGTTGAGGACACGCTCGCATCCTAGGCAGCGGGGTCCGTCCCGGTCAGCGGAGGAACGGACGGACCGGACGTGTTCCCCGCCACACAGCGCTCACGCGCCCGAGGCGTCGCCACCGTCGTCGGACGCCGCGGGGGGCGCCACGTCGGGGATGGACGCCTGCGCCGCGCGCAGGCGTTCGAGCAGGTCCTGGAGGGTCGCGAGCTCGTCGTCGTCGAGCGCCCCGCCCACGTAGGTCGCGATCGCGCGCGCGTGCGCGCGTCCGACCGAGCGCTGCACCTGCGCGCCGGCCGGGGTGAGCCGCACGACGGTGCCGCGCGCGTCGTCGGGCGCGGACCGGCGCTCGACGAGCCCGCGCGACGCGAGCCGGTCGACCATGCGGCTCAGCGACGGCTGGCTGAGCAGGATGAGCTCGTTGAGGTCGCGCAGGCGCATCCCCTCGTCGGGGCCCTTGGTGAGCGAGAAGAGCACGTCGTACTCGCGCAGCGTCACGCCGTCCCACACCGGGTCGGACTGCAGCCGCCGCATGATCGTGACCTGCGCGCGGAACAGCGACTCCCAGGTCTGGACGGCCCGGCGGGCGCCGCCGTGGCCCTGCTCCCCCATGTGCGCCTCCGAGCGGTCGATGCGTTCGCATCGACCTTACCGGCGCGTGCCGGGTGTCAGCGCCCGAGGCGGCGCTCGCGCTGGGAGTACGAGCGCAGCGCGCGCAGGTAGTCGACCCGGCGGAAGTCGGGCCAATACGCCTCGCAGAAGTAGAACTCCGAGTGCGCGCTCTGCCAGAGCAGGAAGCCCCCGAGCCGCTGCTCCCCGGACGTGCGGATGACGAGCTCCGGGTCCGGCTGGCCCTTGGTGTACAGGTGCTCCTCGATGTGCTCGACGTCGAGGTTCTCCGCGAGGTCCTCCAGGCGCGCGCCCGCGTCGGCCTGCTCGCGCAGGTACGACCGCACGGCGTCGGCGATCTCGTGCCGCCCGCCGTAGCCGATCGCGACGTTGACCTGGAGACCGTCGACCGCGGCCGTGCGTTGCTGCGCGTCTCGCAACGCGCCCGCGAGCCGCTCGGGGAGCAGGTCCTGGCGTCCCATGACGCGCAGCCGCCAGCGGCCCGAGTCGGCGAGGTCGCGGACCGCGTCCTCGATGATGTCGAGCAGCGCGGAGAGCTCCTCCTGCGAGCGGGAGAGGTTGTCCGTCGAGAGCATCCACAGCGTCACGACCTCGACGCCGAGGTCCTCGCTCCAGCCGAGGAACTCCGCGATCTTGTCCGCGCCCCGGCGGTGGCCGGTCGCCGTGGACTCCCCGAACGAGCGCGCCCACCGGCGGTTGCCGTCGAGGATGACCCCCACGTGGCGAGGGACGGCCTCGTGCGAGAGGGTCGCGGCGAGGCGACGCTCGTAGAGTCCGTAGACGGGGCGGGGCAGACGCACGACGGTTCCTCGGGCATGGGCGGACGGGTGTGTCGCCCGGCGGGCTGGTCCCTGGTCGGGACGCGCGGGCCGAACGGGCACACGCTACCGCCCGGTCGGGCCTCGACCGCAGGCCGCCGAGCGCCGCGCACGCCCCTGCCCAGGATCTTCACACGGTGCGGAGGTCACCGGTCGCGAACCTACGATGCCGTAACTTACGATGGCGTAGGTTCGAGTGCGCGACGCCGTCGCGCATCGTGACCCGCCCCGCCGCCCGCCGGCCCGTCACGAGGAGACGCCGTGGACCGACCGACCGACCCCGACCGCACGCCGCGTCCGACCGACGACGGCGAGCGGTCACGCGTGCCGGGCGCCCAGGCGCTGGGAGGCGTCCGCGAGAGCGTGGGCGACGCGGTCGAGAAGGTCGCCGAGGCCGTCAAGCCGCGTCTGCGCGGTTGGATCCACGCCGGGACGTTCCCGTTCGCCCTCGTCGCGAGCATCGTGCTCGTCGTGGTCGCCCCGCCCGTGGCCGGCAAGGTCGCGTGCGCCGTGTTCGGGCTCAGCGCGTGCCTGCTGTTCGGCACGAGCGCCGTCTACCACCGGGGCACGTGGTCGCCCCGCGTCGCGGGCATCCTGCGGCGGGCCGACCACTCGAACATCTTCCTCATCATCGCGGGCACCTACACCCCCCTCGCGGTGCTCCTCCTCCCCCAGCGCACCGCGACGATCCTGCTGTGCATCGTGTGGGGCGGCGCCGTGCTCGGGCTGCTCGCCCGCATCCTGTGGCTCGACGCCCCGCGCTGGGTGTACGTCCCGATCTACGTCGCGCTCGGCTGGGTCGCCGTGGGATACATGCCGCAGTTCTGGACGACGACGAACGGCCCCGCCGTCGTCTGGCTCGTCGCCGTGGGCGGCCTCGCCTACACGCTCGGCGCCGTCGTCTACGGCATCAAGCGCCCGAACCCGAGCCCCCGCTGGTTCGGCTTCCACGAGATCTTCCACGTGCTCACCGTCATCGGCTTCACGTGCCACTTCGCCGCCATCATGATCGCGGCCGTCGCCGCTCGCTGACCCCGCCCGAGGCGAGCCGCACGCCGACCCACCCGACCGGCGCGCGCCCGACGACCCCGGCGCGCCGCACGCGGAAGCCCCACGGCCTCGACCGGCGCGCGCCACGGATCCGGGGCGAGCCGTACGACGCGGGGCGGTGCCGGACGAGGGGCGGCGGCGGGTCGTGGTGGGTCTGGCGGGAGCCCGCGAGGGACGAGCGGGCGGATGGTAGACCCGCCGCCGCCCCTCGGGAGGCACCGCCCGGGGGAGGCACCGCCCGGAGCAGTGCGCCTCAGCCCCGCGGCACCACCGCGTAGCGCCGGTTCGCGAGCGACGGGTTCCGCTCCCGCACGCTCGCCAACGCCCCCGGGTCGAGGTCCGCGCTGCGCAGCTCCGCCCGCTCGCCGAGCTCCAGCCCCACCTGCCCGTCGGGCCCGACGAGCAGCGAGCGTCCGATGACGCCCTTGCCGGCCTGGCCCACGGCGAGCACGACGGCGGTGTTCTCGATGGCACGGGCCCGGGCGAGGGTGCGCCACTGGTCCGCCTTGAGGTCGCCCGCGGCCCAGGCGGCGGGAACGACGAGCACGTCGGCGCCCGCGTCGACGAGGCGCCGCGCGCTCTCGGGGAAGCGCAGGTCGTAGCAGGTCATGACCCCGCACGTGAGGTCGCCGACGCGCAGGACGAGCGGGGGTGCGGCGGGGTCGCCGGCGTCGAGCAGGTCGGACTCGCGGTGCCCGAAGGCGTCGTAGAGGTGGACCTTGCGGTAGGTGCCGACGATCTCGCCGTGCGCGTCGGCGGCGACGACGACGTTGACGGCGCGCCCGGGCGCGCTGCCGGGCACGAGGGTGCCGGCGATCGCGGCGACGCGGTGCTCGCGCGCGAGGCGGCGCAGCGTGGTGACGAACGGCCCGTCGAGCGGCTCGGCGTGCTCGGCGCCGGTGCCGCGGGGCTCGAAGGCGGCGGCGTACTCGGGCAGCACGAGCAGGTCGGCGTCGACGCGCGCCGCCTCGCGGAACGCGGCCGCGACGGTCACGAGGTTGGCGGCGTGGTCGGCCGAGACCTCGATCTGGCCGATCGTGACGCGCGCGCCGGCGCCCACGCTCAGTCCCGCCCGCCGGGTCCTGCGCCGGGCGCCCCGTCGCCGGGCGCGCCGTCACGGGCTGCACCGTCGCCGGCGTCCGGCGCCGAGCCGGTCGCGTCGTCGGTCCCGCTCTCGTCGAGCGGGCCGTCGGCGCCGATCCCTTGCACCTCGGCGTTGTGCCGCATGCGGCGGAGCTGGCGGGAGAGACCGAAGAACAGGCCGACGGCGGCCAGCGCGACGGCGAAGATCGCGAGGAAGCCGACGAGTCCCGGGGAGACGTCGGTGGGCTCGAGGTCCTCGCGCAGCGGGTCGTCGGACGGGCTCGGCGTGGCCGTCTCGGCGACGACGTCGGCGGCCCAGCCCGGGCCGCCGGCCCCGGTGAGCGTCAGGGTGTCCGGGAGGGACGTCGTCGGGCTCACCGGGCGGCCTCCTCGGCGGCGACGAGCTCGCGGACGCCGGCGAACAGGTCGTCCTCCGGCAGGTCGGTGGGGACGCGCGACTCGGCGAGCTCGAACTCCTCGTAGGGCCACACGTCGACCTCGAGGTCGCGCGGGATGGCGAAGAAGAAGCCCTCGGGGTCGATCTGGGAGGCGTGCGCGATGAGCGCGGCGTCGCGCTGCGCGTAGTACCGGGCGACGTGGACGCGCGTGGTGACCTCGCGCTCGGGGATCTCGCGCGCGGACCGGGACTCGACCCAGTCGCCGAACGGGGACTCCAGGCCGGCGCCCTGCATCGCCTCGTGGAGCGTGCGGATGCGGTTCATCGAGAAGTCGTGGTTGTAGTAGAGCTTGAGCGGCGACCAGGGTGCCGCGCCGCCCTCGCGCCGGTAGCGGTCAGGTTCGCCCGCGGCGTGGAACGCCTCGAACGCGACGCGGTGGCACATCACGTGGTCGGGGTGCGGGTACCCGCCCGTGGGGTCGTACGTCGTCATGACGTGCGGGCGGAACTCGCGCACGAGCTCGACGAGCGGCGCGGCGGCCTCCTCGAGGGGCACGAGGCCGAACGAGCCCTCGGGGAGCGGGGGCAGCGGGTCGCCCTCCGGGAGCCCCGAGTCGACGAACCCGAGCCAGTGCTGCCGGACGCCGAGCGCGCGGGCCGCGGCCGCCATCTCGACGCGCCGCAGGGCGCGCATGCCCTCGATGCCCTCGGGCCCCTCGCCGAAGCCGGGGTTGAGGATGTCGCCGCGCTCGCCGCCGGTGCACGTCGCGACGAGCACGTCGACGCCCTCGGCCGCGTAGCGCGCGGTGGTCGCGGCGCCCTTGCTCGACTCGTCGTCGGGATGGGCGTGCACGGCCAGGAGGCGGAGCCTCTCCGGCTGCTCGCGATGGGTGGTCGATCCGGCCGCGGGTTCGGCCACTGGTCCTCCCGGGTGCGTCGTGCGTCTCCTCGCACGGCCGCGGACGTCGTGGGTGCACGACGAGCGCCGGGGCTCTGCGAAGATGGGTCGAGGACATGATCCCCCACCGCGCCCACACCTGACGAACCGCCGGTCACCGCCGGCACGCCGCCGGGCCAGCGACCGGGCGCGGCGGCACCGACCACGGGACCCGCAGCCATGACGAACGAGACCACCGCCCCGCAGCCGAGCCCGGGCGCGCCCCTGCGACCGCCGGCGGGCCGGTACGGGCCCGAGCCGACGGAGCGGCGCCGACGCCTCGCGGTCGTCGGCATCGTCCTCGTGGCGGTCGTGGGCCTCGCCGTGACCTTCGTCATCGGGCTGCGGTACGCGAACGAGCCGGTCCGCTACAAGGACTTCGGGTTCACCGTCGTGGGCCCGGAGCGCGTGGACGTGACGTTCGAGGTCTACATGGACCCGGGCACGACGGCGACGTGCACGCTGGACGCGCTCGCGGAGAGCTACGCGCAGGTCGGGACGGTCGACGTGACGGTCGGGCCGGTCGAGTCCGCCCAGTCCCGCTACACCGTGAGCGTCGCGACGTCCGAGCTCGCGACGACGGGCGTGGTGCAGTCGTGCCGCGTCGTGCCCTGACCGGGCCCACGACCGGTCCGGCGCGCCCGCGCCGACCTGCGCCGGCGCCGTCGGTACCTCGTGCTTTGCTATCCTGAGGGATTCCCGCACCCACCGCGTGGAGCCCGTGGCAGGTGCCCGTGACAGGCACACGTCCACCGGGCACCCACGGAGGACCGGCGGGAGACCAGTCCTACGCGCTGCCACCCGGTCAGCGTCACCGACCCGGGCAGGCAGGCGCACCGCGAACGCACGCGCCCCGGCTGCCCGCACCCGTACGGCCGTGCGACCGACCCGGCCGTCGACCATGGAAAGGAAGGAGCGAACCGTGACCGACACCACCGTCACCTGGCTGACCCAGGAGGCGCACGACAGGCTGCAGGCCGAGCTCGCCCACCTGTCCGGCGAGGGCCGCACGCAGATCGCGGAGCGCATCGCCGCTGCCCGTGACGAGGGCGACCTCAAGGAGAACGGCGGCTACCACGCCGCGCGCGAGGAGCAGGCCAAGAACGAGGCCCGCATCCGTGAGCTCACCGAGAAGCTGCGCAACGTGCGGATCGGCACGCCGCCGGACGACGGCAAGGTCGAGCCCGGCATGGTCGTCACCGCCGTCGTCGCGGGTGACGAGATGACGTTCCTGCTCGGCTCGCGCGAGATCGCCGGCACGACCGACCTCGACGTGTACTCGCCGACGTCGCCGCTCGGTGCCGCGATCGACGGCAAGACCGTGGGCGACGAGACGAGCTACACCGCCCCCAACGGCAACGAGATCGCCGTGAGGATCACGGCCGCGAAGCCCTTCGAGGGCTGACGCACCTCGCCCGCACGGACGCTCCGACGGCCCGGCCCTCCCCCGGAGGTGCCGGGCCGCGGCGCGTCCGGGCCCGGTCAGACCCGGGGCGTGCCGCCGTCGCTCCGCTCGACGCGGTAGCCCTCGGAGCGCAGGTGCGCGACGAGCTCGTCGCAGTGCTCGGGGCCCTTCGTCTCGACCTGCATGCGCACCCACGCCTCGCCGATCGCGAGGCCGACGTCGGTGCGGTCGTGGTCGATGTGCATGATGTTGCCGCGCTTGGCCGCGACGGCCTCGAGCATGCGCGCGAGGGCGCCGGGGCGGTCGTCGAGCAGCACCTGGAGCTGGATGTACCGGCCCGCGGCGGCGAGGCCGTGCCGCACGACGCGCAGCAGCACGAGCGGGTCGATGTTCCCGCCCGACAGCACGACGACGACCGGGCCCTCCACGGGGTCGGCGGCGCCCGCGTCGACGGCGGCGGTCCCGGACAGCAGGGCGGCGACGCCGGTGGCCCCGGCGGGCTCGACGAGCAGCTTCGCGCGCTCGGCGACCATGAGCAGCGACCGGGAGATCTCCTCCTCGGTCACGGTGCGGACCTCGACGCCGTGCCGCGCCAGGATGCCGAACGGCACCGCGCCGGGCGTGCCGACCGCGATGCCGTCGGCCATCGTCGCGGCGATGCGGGCCGTCGTCGGCTCGCCCGCGGTGAGCGACGCGGGGTACGCCGCGGCACGCTCGGCCTGCACCCCGACCACGCGCACGTGCGGCGCGGCCTGCGCGAACGCCGCGGCGAGGCCCGCGACGAGGCCGCCGCCGCCGAGCGGCGCGACGACGGTCCGGACGTCGGGCACCTGCTCGAGGATCTCGAGCGCGATCGTGGCCTGGCCCGCGACGACGTCGGGATGGTCGAACGGGTGGATGAACACCGCGCCCGTGCGCTCGGCCTCGGCGCGCGCGGCCGCGAGGGTCTCGTCGACGTCGGCGCCGACGAGCCGGACCTCGGCGCCGTACTGGCGGGTCGCCGCGACCTTGGGCAGCGCCGCGTCGACCGGCATGTACACGACGGCGCGGATGCCGAGCAGGCCGGCGGCGAACGCGACGCCCTGCGCGTGGTTGCCCGCGCTGGCGGCGACGACGCCGCGCGCCTTCTCCTCGTCGCTCAGGCGCGCCATGCGCACGTACGCGCCGCGCACCTTGAACGACCCCGCGCGCTGCAGGTTCTCGCACTTGAGCAGCACGCGGACGCCGGCCGCCTCGCTGATCGCGCGGGTCGTCTGGACCGGGGTGCGGTACGCGACGCCGTCGAGCAGGCGGGCGGCGTCGCGGACGTCGTCGAGCGTGACCCGCGCGACCTCCTGGGTCACCGCGCGCCGCCCGGCGCGTCGTCGGCCGCGCCCGCGTCCTCGGGCCCGGCGACGGGCGAGTCCTCGACGGCCGGCCGCTCGCGGCGGGGCCGGCGGCGCCGCACGCCGGCGACCTGCAGGTCGGCCTCGGCGCGCGCGACCACCGGGGGTTGCGGGCTCCCCCGCACGACGATCCGGTCCTCCGTGCCGAGCTCGGGGAACTTGTCGTGCCCGTGCAGGTACAGCACGACGGTGTTGAGGACGGCCGCGAGCGGCACCGCGAACAGCGCGCCGACGATCCCCGCCGCGAAGCTCCCCGCGGCGACGACGAGCAGCACGGCCACCGGGTGCAGCGAGACCGCGTGGCCCATGAGGAACGGCTGGAGGATGTGCCCCTCGATCTGCTGCACGAGCAGCACGATCCCGAGCATGACGAGCGCCTGGACCCAGCCCTGCGCGACGAGCACGACGAGCACCGCGATCGAGCCGGTGACGATGGCACCGACGATCGGGATGAACGAGCCGACGAACACGAGGATGCCGAGCGGGACCGCGAGGCCCGGCACGAAGAACGCCGCGCCGATCCCGATGCCGACCGCGTCCACGGCGGCGACGAGGATCTGCGTGCGCGTGTACGCGGCGAGCGTGACGATGCCGCGGCGGCCGGCCTGGTGCGCGCGGTCCCGGGCGCGCAGCGGGAGGAGCCCGACGACCCACGACCAGATCGCCCGCCCGTCGAGCAGGAAGAAGAACGTGCAGAACAGCGCGATGAGCGCGCCCGCGACGACGTGGCCGAGGGTCGTCGCGGCGCCCAGCGCGCCGGACACGATCGAGTCCTGGTTCTCGGAGACGGCGCTGCCGGCCTGGTCGAGCCAGTGCGAGATGGTGATGGAGTCGAGCCCGAGCGGGCCCTCGGCGAGCCAGTCGGTGAACTGCTCGAACCCGTCAACGGCCTGGTCGCGCAGGTCCTGGAAGCCGCCGACGATCTGCTGCCCGGCGACGGTCACGAGCCCCGCGAGCACCACGAGCAGGCTGATGAGCGCGGCGCCGGACGCGAGCCCGCGCGACATGCGCAGGTTCCGCGCGTAGAAGCGCTGGACCGGCGTGAGCAGGACCGTCAGCAGCAGCGCGACCGCGATGGGCACGACGATCACCTTGAGCTGCGTGACGAGCCACAGGCCCGCGGCGATCGCCGCGCCGATGAGCAGCAGGCGCCACGACCACGCCGCGGCCGAGCGCACCGAGTCGGGGACGGGCGTCGTGCCGGGGCGCCCCGGCGGCAGCGGGTCGGGGGTGCGGTGGTCGGTCTGCGCGGTCACGGTCAAACCCTAGGTGAGCGGGGCGTCGCCGGGGGCGGAGCGGCGCGCGCGATTCGCGCGGTGTGCGCAGGATCTCGCCGTCAGGCGAGCGCGCGCTCGAGGTCGGCGACGAGGTCCTCGACGTCCTCGATGCCGACCGAGAGGCGCACGAGGTCGTCGGGCACCTCGAGCGCCGTGCCCGCGACCGAGCCGTGCGTCATGCGTCCCGGGTGCTCGATGAGCGACTCGACGCCGCCGAGGGACTCCGCGAGCGTGAAGACCTGGGTGCGGGCGCACACGTCGAGGGCCTTCGCCTCGCTGCCGACGCGGAACGAGACCATGCCGCCGAAGCCTCGCATCTGCCGCGCCGCGAGCTCGTGCCCCGGGTGCGTCGCGAGGCCCGGGTAGATCACCTCGGTCACGGCGGGGTGCGACGCGAGGAACTCCGCGACCGCGGCGGCGTTCGCCTGGTGGCGGTCCATGCGCACGGCGAGCGTCTTGAGCCCGCGCAGCGTGAGCCACGCGTCGAACGGCCCCGCGACGGCGCCCGACGCGTTCTGGTGGAATCCGACCGCGCCCGCGACGTCCGTCCCGCCCGCCGGCGACGCCAGGCCGCCCGGGAGCTGCGCGCCCGTCGCGACGACGAGCGCGCCCCCCACGACGTCGCTGTGCCCGCCGACGTACTTGGTCGTCGAGTGCACGACGACGTCCGCGCCCAGGGCGAGCGGCTGCTGCAGGTAGGGGGTCGCGAAGGTGTTGTCGACGACGAGCAGCGCCCCGGCCTCGTGCGCGACGCCCGCGAGCGCCGCGACGTCGCTCACGCCGAGCAGCGGGTTCGTCGGGGTCTCGACCCACACGACCTTCGTCTCGGGCCGCACGGCCGCGCGGACGGCGTCGACGTCGGTGAGGTCGACGGGCGTGTGCTCGACGCCCCACGGGCCGAAGACCCGGGCGATCAGGCGGTACGTGCCGCCGTACGCGTCGTCGGGCACGATCACGTGGTCGCCGGGGCGCAGCACCGCGCGCAGGAGCGTGTCCTCCGCGGCGAGGCCCGACGCGAACGCGTACCCGCGCGCGGCGGGCGACCCGTCCGGCGTCGACGGCAGCCCGCCGGACTCCGCGGCCGCGAGCGCCTCCTCGAGCGCGGTGCGCGTCGGGTTGGCGGAGCGCGAGTACTCGTAGCCGCCGCGCAGGCCGCCGACGCCGTCCTGCTTGTACGTCGAGACCTGGTGGATGGGCGGCACGACGGCGCCGGTCGTCGCGTCCGGGTCCTGCCCCGCGTGGATCGCGCGCGTGGAGAAGCCGGTGGTGGTCCAGTCGGGGTGCTCGCTCGGGGTGGTCACCCGACCACCCTACGGCGCGCCCCGTGCGCCGAGCATGTGGTTCTGGCTCGTCCCGTTGCCTGGACGGGCCAGGACCGCATGCTCGGGCCGGGACGGCCGGCGGGGTGACGGTGGCGGCGGTGACGGTCGCGCGGCACGGTAGGAGGCGGGCGGCGACCGTCGTCCGGCGACCCGGAAGGAGCCCCTGGATGAGGATCGACCTGGACGGCAGGAGAGCGCTCGTCACCGGCTCGGCGCAGGGCATCGGCCTGGCGATCGCGCGCACGCTCGCGGGGTGCGGGGCGGCGGTCGTCGTCAACGGGCGCTCCGAGGAGACGGCGCAGCGGGCCGCCGCCGACGTGCGCGAGCACGTGCCGGGCGCGGACGTGCTCGGCGTGGCCGCGGACCTCGCGACCGACGAGGGCACCGCGACCGTGCTCGACGCCGTCCCCCACGTGGACGTGCTCGTGAACAACCTCGGCATCTTCTCGAGCGAGGACCCGCTCGCGATCGACGACGCCACCTGGCGCCGCTACTTCGAGGTGAACGTCCTCGCAGGCGTGCGTCTGACGCGCGCCTACCTGCCCGGGATGGTCGACCGCGGCTGGGGACGCGTGCAGTTCGTCGGGAGCGACTCGGCCGTGGTGATCCCGGCCGAGATGATCCACTACGGCGTGACGAAGACGGCGCTGCTGGGCGTCTCGCGCGGGTTCGCCAAGGCGGCGGCCGGCACGGGCGTCACGGTGAACAGCGTGCTCGCCGGGCCCACGCACACGGGCGGGGTCGAGGCGTTCGCGCGCGAGCTCGTGGGCGACGACCTGCCGTGGGACGAGGCGCAGCGCGTGTTCATGCGCCAGCACCGCCCGCAGTCGCTGCTCCAGCGCCTCATCGAGCCGGAGGAGATCGCGCACATGGTCGCCTACCTCGCGTCGCCCCTCGCCTCGGCGACGACGGGCGCCGCGGTGCGCGTGGACGGCGGCTACATCGACTCGATCGTGCCGTGAGAGCCTGCGGCGAGCACGCGACGCGGGCCGGAACACCGGGCACCCCTGCTGCGTTCTACCCCGTGCCAGGACGATGCGTCGTGGGCCAGCGCCCCGGTCGTCCCGGCCCCTTCAGGAGGTAAGCGATGAACTCGATCTTCGACGCGATCTTCGGCTCGTCCGGCAAGACGACGATGGTCGCCCCCGAGGACACCCTCCCCGGGCGCCAGTCCCCGGTCCTGCAGAACCCGCGCCCGCACACCGTGCTCGGCACGTCCATCACGGGCCCGTGGCCCGAGGGCACGCGCGTGCTCTACCTCGCGATGGGCTGTTTCTGGGGCGCCGAGGAGATCTTCTGGCAGGTCCCCGGTGTGGTGAGCACCGCCGTCGGCTACATGGGCGGCACGACGCCGAACCCCACCTACGAGGAGGCGTGCACCGCGCGCACCGGCCACACCGAGACGGCGCTCGTCGCGTACGACCCCACGAAGGTCTCCGAGGAGGAGCTCCTCAAGATCTTCTGGGAGCGCCACGACCCGACGCAGGGCTTCCGCCAGGGCAACGACGTCGGCACGCAGTACCGGTCGGCCGTGTACTGGACGACGCCGGAGCAGGAGCGGGCGGTCCGGGAGACCGCCGAGCGCTACGGCGCGGTGCTCGAGGCCAAGGGATACGACCCGATCACGACCGAGATGCGGCCCGCCGCCGAGGCCGGCCCGTTCTACTACGCCGAGGACTACCACCAGCAGTACCTCGACAAGAACCCGAACGGCTACCGCTGCCACGCGACCACGGGCGTCCCCTTCCCGAGCGCCGCGTAGCGCCGGGCCGGACGTGACCAGCGGCCCCCGACCCGCCCGGGCCGGGGGTCGTCGCGCGTCAGGCGCGCATCCCCAGGAGCACGCGGGTCACGCGCGTGCGCCGCACGAGGAGGTCGTGCACGGCGACGAGCACGACGCACGAGAGCACGACGATCGCCGCGTACTTCACGGGCGCGGGGAGGTCCCACCGCACGACCGGGTGGGCGACGGCGACGACGACCGGCTGGTGCAGCACGTAGAGCGGGAGCACCGCCGCCCCGAGGTACGCCCACGCCCGGCGCCGCCACGCGCGCTCCGGCACGGGGTCGGTGCCGTGGGACGCCCCGCCGGCCGTCGCCGCGCGACGGCGCGCGCCCCAGCGGTCCAGGTACCCGAGCAGCGCGACGACCCAGCACCACCCCGCGACGCCGTAGAGGAACCGGAACGCGAGCTGCGCCGCGCCGTCGCCGGTGAACGCGCCGACCTCCTGGGCGGGCCCGAGGAACAGCGCCATCCCGGCCGCGAACGCGACGAGCCCGGCGAGCCCCGCGAGCCCGGCGTCGCGACGCACCGCCGCGCGGAACCGCTCGTCGGACGCGAGGACGACGCCGCCGAGGAAGAACAGCAGGTAGGCCCACCGGCTCCACGCCGCGAACCCCTCCTCGAGCTCGTGCGCCGCGCACACGGCCCCGACCGCCACGGCGGGCACGAGCACGGCGCCCCGCCCTCCGGCGGCCGACCCGAGGCGCTCGCGCACGCGGTGCGCGACGTCACCGGGCACGAGCCGCACGAGCCGCACGAGCGCGGCGAGCGTGAACGCCCACGTGAGCAGGAGCACGAGGAACCACAGGTGCCCGGTCTCGAAGTGCTCGCCGTCGAGGACGAACGGGAAGTCCCCGGGCTCGAGCCGCACGGCGAAGAACCGCGGCCAGAACGCGAGGTACGAGCCGGTCCACGTGCCGTCGGCGCGCGCCCGCAGCCACGGCGGGAACGGCAGGAGCACGACGAGCGCGACCACAAGCGGCACGCCGAGCCGCAGCATGCGCTCGCGCACGTACCCGGCAGGTCCGCGCCGCCGCACCGAGCCCCACGCCCCGACGCCCGCGACGGCGAAGAGCAGGGGCATCGCGCACACGACGACCGGCGCGACGACGTACGTCGTGAGCTCGGTGGTCTCGGCGTTCTTCACGTAGAAGTCGTCGCGCGCGTCGAACACGAGCGCGGCGTGGAAGAGCACGAGTCCCGCGACGACCGCCGCCCGGACCGCGTCGAGCTCGCCGCGCCGCCCCGGTTGCCGCGTGGGCCGTCGCTCCACGCCTCGCATCATGGCACCGTGTGCGGGTGACGTCACCCGCCCCCGCCCCCGTGCCCGACGCCGTGCGCTCGCCGTGGGCGACCGGCTCGCCCGCGCGGCTGCTCGCCGCGGTCCTCGTCTCGGGCGCCGCCGTACTGCTGTTCGCGGTCCACGTGCGCCCGCTCGGGTACGTGCCGCTCGTGCTCGGCGTCGGGCTGGGGCTGCTCGTCGACCGCCGGCTCGGGCGCGACCTCGCGCTCGTGGCCGTGGGGATGGCGATCATCTCGACGATCTCGCTCGAGGCGGACCTGTCGGACGCGGGGATGCTCCGGTTCGCCGTCGTGCTCTCGCTCGCGGTGCTCGTGCCCTGGGCGCTGTCCCGGTTCGCGTTCCGCGAGGACGCGGTCCGGTTCCCCGTGGCGACCGGCCGGCGATGGTCGCGCGGGCAGGTCGTCTACCTCGTCGTGGTGGTCGTGGCGGGGTACCTGATCCTGCCGTTCTACTTCATCGGGTCGGGCGCGTACCGCAACTGGCCCGAGATCACAGGCGGGCAGGAGATCGCGCGCCTGTTCGTCGGGGTCAACGCGGTGGGGATCTGGGACGAGCTGTTCTTCGTGTGCGTCGTGTTCGCGCTCTACCGCGAGCACTTCGGGCTGTGGACGGCGAACCTGCTGCAGGCGACGGTGTTCGTGTCGTTCCTGTGGGAGCTCGGGTACCGCGAGTGGGGCCCGTTGCTCACGGTCCCGTTCGCGCTCGTCCAGGGCTGGATCTTCTCCTGGAGCAAGTCCCTCACCTACGTCGTCGCGGTGCACCTGCTTTTCGACGTGGTGGTGTTCATGGTGCTCGTGCACGCCCACCACCCCGAGCTGTTCGACGTCTTCGTCACCGTCCCGCGCTGACCTCAGCTCGCGGCGAGGAGCACGCGCCGCACGCCGTCGACCCGGCACGCCGCGGTCACCGCGGTCGTCGCGGGACCCGCGAGGAGCGTCACGGTCGCCACGACGACGGCCACCCCGACCGCCGCGCCCGCCACGACGTCGTGCGGGAAGTGGACGCCCTCGACGACGCGCGCCGCCGCGACCGCGACCGCGAGCACGACCGGCAGGACCACCCACGTCAGCACCGCGTGCCACGGCGCCCGGTACCCGTGCCGGGCGGGCACGGCGCCCGGCGCGCGGACGGCCGGCGCGCCCGCGAGGACCACCGCCGTCGCGAGCGCGGCGGCGATCGCGGTGTGGTTGCTCGGGAACGACCAGTCGCCCACGACCGGGCAGTGCGCGACCTCGACGAGCTCCCAGCACCCGCGCGGCTGGCGGACGAGCGACTTGACCGCCTCGCTCGCGGCGTACGCGACCACGGCCCCGGCCCCGGCGGCGAGCGTCGTCGCGACGGCCGCGGGCCCGCCACGGCGCGACCGCCACGCGACCGCCGCGCACAGCCCGAGGAGCACGAGCACGCCGCCCTCGGCGACGAGGCCCGAGCCGGGCAGGTCGGCCGTGCGGGCCGTGAGCGCGAGGTAGAGGGCCTCGCTCGGGCCTCGCAGCAGCCGCGCGACGAGCACGACGAGCGCCGCCCCCGCGAGCCACGAGAGCGCCGCGAGCGCCTGCCCCGCGAGCCCGGGCGACGCGTCCGGTCCAGCGACCGGCGGGGCCTCGTGCGCGAGGCCGGGGTCGGTGCGGGGTGGGGTGAGGGTCGCGGTTCGGGACGAGTCGGGCACAGTCACCGGACGAGGGTATGCCGGGTGAACCGCGGGTGAACATCCGCCCCACGGCGGACTCCGGCGCCGGCGCCTCCGCCCGGGGCGGGACACCCGGGCCACGGGACGGGCCGCGTCAGCCCTGGGCGGAGGTGTCCTCCGCGGGGACGTAGAACGCCGTCGTCGCGGCCACGCGGGCTGCGACCTCGTCCTCGCCGAGGCCGTCGGCCGCGGCGAGCGCCGAGCCCCACGCGGCGCTGCTCGCGACGTTGAACGCGCGCAGCTCGGGGCTCTCGAGGACGGCGGCCGGGTCGAGCGCCTCGCCGCTGTCGAGATGGAGCCCGAGCCCCAGCAGCGCACCGTCCCAGCCGACCCCGACGGCCCCGGGGCCGAACTGGTCCCACATCTCGGGCGGCACGACGGCGGTGTGCTCGAGCGTGAGCGTCGTCCCGCCGCCGTCCGCGGGCGCGAGCCGCACCTCGACGACCGAGGAGTCCTCCGGCGTCGGCGGGCCCATGACCCACGTGAGGCGCAGGAGCCGCGGCGCGTCGCACGCGCGGATCTCGCCGCCGGCGTTGCCCTCGACCTGGAACGCGCCGCCCACGCGGAAGTCGCCCGTGACGGGCAGGAACCAGCGCGGGATGCGCTCGGGGTCGGTGACGGCGTCCCACACGTCCTCGACGTCCACCGGGTACGTGCGCTCGATCGTGATGACGCGGGCCTCGCCCGCCGGGAGCGAGCCCGTCCCGACGCTGCGGCGCGCCGCCTCGAGCTCCGCGATGAAGTCCTTCATGCCGTCCTCCTGGTGGTGTCGGTCGGGTGCTCGTCGTCCTCGGCGGCGCGCGCGGCCCCCGCCCTGCGGCGTCCGCGCGCGCCGCGGGCCAGCTCGGTCCCGAGCGCGTCGAGCCGCTGCTCCCAGAACCGGCGCAGCCCCGCGGCCCAGTCCTCGACCGCGTCGAGGGCGTCGGGATCGAGCGCGTAGAGACGGCGCGTCCCCTCGGGGCGCACCGTCGCGAACCCGCTGGTCCGCAGGACCCGCAGGTGCTGGGACACCGCGGGCTGGCTGATCCCGAACTCCGCGCCGACGAGGTCGGCGATCTCCCCCGCGGGGCGCTCGCCGCGCGCGAGGTGCTCGACGATCCGCCGCCGCACGGGGTCGCCGAGGACGTCGAACGCTTCCATGCCCACCATGCTTCACCCGTTGCTTATATAAGTCAAGACCTATGGAACGCGAAGGTCACGCGCCATGACTCGCTGCGGCCCGGCGCTCCCGCCGAGGTAGGCCCCGCAGTCCGTGAGCCCGGCGCGCGCGTAGGCGCGACGACCCGCCGCGTTGCGGTCGTTCACCGTGAGCACGAGCACGGCGAACGGCGTGGCCCGGCCCCGCACGCGCGCGAGGTCCCCCACGACGCCCGGCAGCAGGCTCACCACGCGCGAGCCCACTCCCCCGCCCTGCGACGCGACGTCGACGAGGAAGCCGCGGAAGAGCACGACGTCGTCGGCACCGACCCCGCCGAGGAGCGCGACCACCTCGGCGGGCGCGCCGCCCGGGTGCAGGACACCGAGCGCGACCGGGTCGCCGCCGGGCGGGCGGGCGACCACGAGGTGGCGGTCGGGATCGGCCTGCGCCGCGGCCACGACGTCGGCGGCGGGCGGCACGAACGTCTCCTGCCCGGGCCCGAGGCGCAGCCGCAGCGCACCGGCCAGGAGCGTGGCGCGCTCCGCCGGCGGCCGGGCGTCGAGCAGGACGAGCCCGACCGGGGCGGCGTCCCGCGCGGGCGGGGCACCGGCCCGCTCGGTCACCGGCGCTTCCCGCCGCGGCCGCGCGAGCCCCGGCCCGTGCGCGCACCGCGGCCGGACGACCCCGCACCCTTCTGGCCCCTGCCCGATCCCCCGCGTCCGCCGCCGCGTGCGCCCTGCCCGCCCGGAGCGCCCCGGCCCGCACCCTGCGCGCGCGGCGCGGGCTGCTCGGCGACCGCCTCGGCGCGGCGCCCGCGCGAGCTGTTCGCGGTGCGGCCCCGCACGATGCCGACCATCTCCTCGACGAGGTCGTCGTCGCGCTCGGCCACCCACGCGAGCGCGACCGGGCACGACGGCGCGCCCTCCAGCCGGCGGTACGTCACGTCCTTGCGGTGGTGCAGCCGCGCGAGCGACTGCGGCACCACCGCGACACCCACGCCCGCCGCGACGAGCACGACCGCGTCGGCCGTCGTGGCCGGGCGCTCCACCGCGGGCCGCCCCGGCGGGTGCGGGGCGTCGTCGTCCGCACCGGGCTCGCCGGCCCACGGCACGACGTCGTCGAGCGGACGCAGGAGCACGTCGTCGTCGAGGTCCGCGAGCGCGACCGGCTCGTCCGGCTCGAGCGCCGCGAGCAGGTGGTCGCGCGAGACGAGCACGACCGGCGTCTCCTCGTAGAGCCGGATCGCGGCGAGCACGTCGCGGTCGACCGGGAGGCGCAGGAGCGCGGCGTCCGCCTCGTCGTCGCGCAGCGCACGCTCGGCGTCGTCCGCCGCGACCGCGACGAGGTCGAGCGGCACGTCCGAGAGGCGCTCGCGCCACGTGCGCACCCACTTCGCGGGCGTCGCCCCGGGCACGTACGCGAGCCGGAACCGTCGCCCGCCCTCGGCGTCGTCGGTCGTTCCCTCCGGGGCTGCACCCGCGTCGTCGTCCACCCGACCAGCCTAGGGGCGCGCACGTGCCCGCTCCCGCCGACGCCCGGGGCCGACGCGGCCGACTACCCTGGAGCCCATGACCCCCAAGCAGTCCGCGCAGACCATGAAGCCCGCCACCGCGGCGAAGAAGCTCGGGGTGTACCTGCCCGCCACGCCCCCGGAGTTCCAGGAGGGCACGATCACGCGCGCGCAGCTCGAGGAGCTCGAGAAGAACCCGCCCGAGTGGCTGAGCGAGCTGCGCCGCAACGGCCCGCACCCGCGCCCCGTCGTCGCCGGCCGCCTCGGCGTGTCGATCTCGGGCCTCGCGCGCGGCGGGCTCACCGAGCCGCTGACGACGGCCGAGATCGACGCGCTGCGCGAGGACCCGCCCGCGTGGCTCGAGGCCGAGCGCGAGGTGCAGAAGAAGGTCCGCGCCGAGGAGGAGCGGCTCGCGGCCGAGCGCGCCAAGAAGGGCTGAGCCCTCACCTCGAGCCCCGGCCGGGGCAGGTGCTCCGGCCCGGGTCAGCCCTCCGCCGGGCCCCCGGCCTCGCCGTCCGCCGCCCGTGCGGCGGCCCGGTCCGTGTGACCGAGCGCGAGGTCCGGCGCGACGGCGTCGCGCACGCGCCGCTTGAGGTCCGGGACCTCCGGGAACCCGCCGTCCACCCGGCGGTCCCACAGGAGCACCGGCCCGTCCCCGGCGTCGAGCGTCACGCGGAACACGCCGTCGGTCCCCGGCACGAGCGCGACCTCGCCGAGCCGCGTGCGGAACGTCTGCAGCAGCTCCTGCGCGACCCACGCCGCCCGCAGGAGCCACCGGCACTGGGTGCAGTACTCGATCGCGACTCGGGCGGTCCCGCGCCCGGCGACGGTCGGGACGAAGGTCTCGGCGGGGGCGGGCAGCGCGGCGTCGTCCGTCATGGCGCCCAGCCTACGGTCGGCGTCGCGCCGCCTCAGGTCCCCCGCTCGGCCGGGAGCCGCCCGCTCGCGACCGCCGCCTCGAGCGCGGCGTAGTCCCGTTCGACGACGTCCGCGTAGGCCCGCGCCCAGCGCGCGACCGCGAGGTCGAACGCGTCGGAGCGCCCCAGGTACCCGTGGGCCACGCGAGCGCCGGGCGACTGGCTGTGGGCGCGCGCGAGCACCCGCCCGCACAGCTCCCCGTACCGCGTGAGCTGGACCGTGGTGAGCCGGTCGAGCTCGACGGAGCCCTTCATGTCGCGGAACTGGCGCCAGAAGAAGTCGACGCGCGGACGGCCCGTGCGCTCGGGCATCTCGATGTCGATCCAGCCGAGGAACGGGTCGGAGTGCGCCTGGAGGATGCGCTGCGCGGCCACGACCCGCCGGCCCTGCGCGTACACGGGCCCGGCGGGCACGAGGCCGGCCGGCAGGGCGTCGGGCATGCCGCCGTAGGTCGACAGGACGGACCGCGTCGCCTCCTTGACCTGCAGCACGAGCGGCTCGCCCGCGGGTCCCTCGAGCAGGAGGATGTAGCAGCGCGTGCCGACGCTGCCCACGCCCACGACCCGCAGCACGAAGTCCACGAGCTCGAACTGGCTCAGGAGCAGGCGCACGTCGGCGCGCAGCGGCTCGCGGTAGGCCTCGACGAGGGGCACGAGCTCCTCGACGGTCGCCGTGTCGACGTGCTGCGTGACCGGCGGCTGGTCCACGATGCGCGTCCGGCCGTCCTGGGCCCGCGTGGTGATCCTGCGGACCACCTGCTCCGACGTGCGCCGGCGCGCCTTGCGCACCGTCCGGTGCAGCTCCTTGCGGCCCTCCTTGCGCAGGAGCGGCTCGATCGTCTCGGTGTCGATCTCGAACGCGAACCGCTCGAGGGCGCTGTGCGCGAAGGCCGCGGCGAGGCCCTCGCGGTAGCCGAGGGCGGCGAGGCGCGCGGCCTCGAAGCACTCCGACTCCGTCATGCCCTTGTCCCGGCCGCCGACGTACATGCTCGTCGCGAGCCGCTTGACGTCCCACTCCCACGGCGCGTCGGCGGCCTCGTCGAAGTCGTTGAGGTCGAACACGACCCGGCGCTCCGGCGACGCGAACAGCCCGAAGTTCGAGACGTGCGCGTCACCGCACGCGACGAGGTGCACGCCGGTCCGCGGGCCGTGCCCGAGGTCGTGCGCCATGGTCGCGGCGGTGCCGCGGTAGAAGGCGAACGGCGACTCGAGCATGCGCCCGATGCGCAGCGGCACGAGGTGCTGCAGCCGCTCGCGGTTCTGGTCCTCGATGATCGCGACGGGGTCGCGGTCGGGGAACACGAGCTCGTCGTGCGCGCGACGGGGCGTGCGGTCGCGCAGGGCGCGGCCGGCGGCGCGCGACGCGTCCAGGGTTCGCGGGACGTCCACCGGTACCTCCTCAGCCGACGATCCGCACACTAGCGCCGGGGAGTCCGGTCGGCGCGGGCGGGCCGGAGTCAGCGCGGGAGAGGGTGGGGTCGGGTCGCGGGCGCGCGTCGGGGAGACTGGGGCGGTGACGACCTGGGACCTCGCCGACCTGCTCGCGCGTCTGCGGACCGACGACCCGGGCCCGGCCCGCGAGGACGCGCCCGTCGCCGTCGACGCGGCGGACCGCCTGCTGCTCGACGAGGCGGCGCCGTGGCTGCGCGGTGTGGGCCCGGGCGCGGTGTCCGTGGTCGACGACCGGTACGGCGCCCTCACGCTCGGGGCGGCGCTCCTCGCGGGCGCGGCGGCGGACGGCGCCACGCGTGCGCCGGCGGGCGCGCAGAAGGACGGCGCCCCGGGCGCGCAGCGGGCGCCGGTACGCGTCCATCAGGACGCGTGCACCGCGGAGGCGGCTCTCGACGCCAACGCCGCGGCGCTCGGCATGACGGGCGCGTACGCGCGCCACGGCCTCGACGGGGCGCTCCTCGCGGGCGCGCGCGTCGTGCTGCTGCGCCTGCCCCGGGGTCTCGCGGCGCTGCGCGACGTCGCCGAGCACGTCGCGCGCGAGGCCGGGCCGGACGTCGTGCTCCTCGCGGGCGGCCGGGTCAAGCACATGACGCACGCGATGAACGACGTCCTCGCCGAGTCGTTCGGCGACGTGAGCGCGAGCCTCGCGCGGGGCAAGTCGCGCGTGCTCGTCGCGTCGTCCCCCCGCCCCGTGCGCGGCGACCTCACGTATCCCGTGACGAGCGACCTGCCCGACGTCGCGCTGCGGGTCGTGGCGTTCGGGGCGGCGTTCGCGGGCGCGGGACTCGACCTCGGCACGCGGTTCCTCCTCGAGCAGCTCGACGCCCCGGACGGCCGGCTGCCCGGGACCGAGCCGCGCGACGTCGTCGACCTCGGGTGCGGCACCGGTCTGCTCGCGGCGTGGGCCGCACGTCGATGGCCGGGCGCACGCGTCGTCGCGGCGGACCGCTCGGACGCGGCCGTCCGCTCCGCGGCGCTCACCGCGACGGCGAACGGCGTGGGCGACCGCGTGCGCACGGTGCGTGACGACGCGGGTGCGACGCTCGCCGACGCGAGCGCCGACGTCGTGCTGCTCAACCCGCCGTTCCACGACGGCGCGGCGCTGCGCACGGACGCGGCGCACCGCATGTTCGCGACGGCGGGGCGCGTGCTGCGGCCGGGCGGGGCGCTGTGGTGCGTGTGGAACTCGCACCTGCGCTACCGCCCGGCTCTCGAGCGGGCGGTCGGCCCCACCACGCAGGTCGCGCGCGGGCCACGGTTCACCGTGACGCGCTCGCTGCGGCGGCCCTGACGCAGCGGCGCCCGGCACCGCGAGGGTGCCGGGCGCCGTCGGGCGCGGGCCGTCGCCCGTCGCCGCGGACTACTGGACGTCGACGACGTCCACCACGAAGACGAGCGTGTCCGTGCCCCCGATGCCGGCCTGCGGCACGCCGCGCTGGCCGTAGCCGTGCTCCGGCGGGATCGACAGCAGCACGCGCGAGCCGACGTTCTGGCCCACGAGGCCCTTGTCCCAGCCGCCGATCACGGCGCCGACGCCGATCGGGAAGGCGATGGTGTCGCCGCGGTCGTAGGAGTTGTCGAACACGTGCCCGCCCCAGGTCTGGCCGAGGTAGTGCACGACGATGTTGCGGCCCGACGTGACGGCGGGGCCGTCCCCCTCGGACAGCACGACGACCTGCAGTCCGCTGGGCGCGCCCGTCTCGGGGAAGGTGAGCGTCGGCTTCTCGCCGAACGCTCCCGAGGCGGTGGGAAGGGTGGGCTGGTCGGTCACGAGGATGCCTCTCGTCGGGTGCAGGAACGCCGCGCGGGCGCGGGTCTTCCCACCCTACGCGCGTCCCCCTCGGCCGGTCGCGGCGTCTGCCCGACGAGACCCTTGCGGGACCTGGCTAATGGTGTTAGCTTCTTGGCTATGGACACGAGCCAGAACCACACCGTGCACCACCTCGCCCGGGCGGAGGGCCGCCTCGCCTACACCGTCGAGGGCTCCGGCCCGCTCGTCGTCGCCGCGCCCGGCATGGGCGACCTGCGCGCCACCTACGACGACGTCGTCCCCCACCTCGTCGCCGCCGGGTACCGCGTCGCCGTCATGGACCTGCGCGGCCACGGCGACAGCGACACGACCTTCAGCACCCACGGCGACGAGGCCACCGCGTCCGACTACGTCGCGCTCGTCGAGCACCTCGCCTCCGGGCCCGCAGTGCTGCTCGGCAGCTCGATGGCGGCGTCGGCGGCCGTGGTCGCGGCCGCCGAGCGGCCCGACCTCGTGCGCGGGCTCGTCCTCCTCGACGGGTTCCTGCGCGAGCCGTCCTCCCCGGCGAAGCTGCGCGCGATGCGCGTGCTCTACCGCCTCGTGCTCGCCCGGCCGTGGGGTGCGGCGCTCTGGGCCTCGTTCTACGGGTCCCTGAACAAGGGCCGCCGACCCGCACGGCTCGCCGCCCACCAGGCCGCGATCCGCGCCAACCTCTCCGAGCCGGGCCGCCTGCGCTCGTTCCGGGACCTCGCCGTCGCGCTCGACCACCGCGTCGTCGAGCCGCGCGTCGCCCGGGTGCAGGCCCCGGCGCTCGCCGTCTACGGCGCGCTCGACCCCGACTACGCCGACCCCGCCGCGGAGGCGGCGTGGGCGCAGGAGTCGCTCGGCGCGACGACCCTGCTCCTGCCCGAGGTCGGCCACTACCCGCAGCTCCAGGCGCCCGAGGAGGTCGTGACCGCGACGCTCGCATTCCTCGCCGACCTGCCCGGTACCGCCGGTACCGCCGGCGCGCCCGCCGCACGGGCGGAGGGCACCCGTGGCTAGGGCCGGTCTCTCGCGCGAGGCGGTCGTGCGCATCGCGGTCGACCTCGTCGACGCGGGCGGGCCGGGCGGGTTCGCCGACCTCACGCTCGCCAAGGTCGCCGCGCAGGCGGGCGTCGCGACGCCGAGCCTGTACAAGCACGTCGGGTCGCTCGCCGCGCTGCGGCGCGAGGTCTGCGTCGTGGCGGTCGAGGACTACACGCGCGCCCTCACCGACGCGACCGTCGGGCTCGCCGGGCCCGACGCCGTCGCGGCGCTCGCCCACGCGACCCGCCGCTACGCCCGCGCGCACCCGGGCCGGTACGCGGCCGTGCAGGTCGCGCCCGACCCGGACGACCCCGCCGACGCCGCGCTGTCGGCCGCGGCGAGCCGCAGCGTGCAGGTCGTCGCGGCCGTCCTGCGCGGGTTCGACCTCCCCGAGGACCGCACGATCGACGCGATCCGCTCCGTGCGGGCCAGCCTGCACGGGTTCGTCGCGCTCGAGGTCGGCGGGGGCTACCGCCTCCACGACGACCTCGACCGCAGCTTCGACCTCCACGTCCGCGCCGTCCTCGCGGGCCTGGGGTCGCTCTCCCAGCCGGACTGACCAGCGCTCCCGGAGGCCCCCATGAGCACCACCACCACCCGCCCGCCCACGACGTCGGCCACCTCGGCCCGGCGCGCGACCGCCGCCGCGTTCGTCGCGGCGGGCGCGGGCTTCGTCCTGTTCCCCGTGCTGCGCCCGTGGGCCGACGAGACCCGCGCGACGGCCGAGCTCGCCGCCGCCTTCGCGTCGGACCGCTGGGTCGTGGCGCACCTGTGCGGGATCGTCGCGATCGGCCTGCTCGCGCCCGCGCTCTGGGGCCTGCGCTCGGTGCTCGCCCCCACCGCCCCGCGGCGCGCCCTCGACCTGCTCGCGTCCGCGACCGGGCTCGTCGGGGCGGGCGGCTTCCTCGCCGCGCTCTTCTTCGGCGCCGAGATGTTCGGCATCCAGGCGGTCGCGCGCGCCGCGACCGCCGCGCCCGACGCCGCCACGACCGGGTTCCTCGACGTCGTCACCGACCTGCGCACGGGCCCGCTCGCCGTCACGCTCTTCGGCGCGGGGCTGGTCCTGCTCGCCGCGGGCGGCCTGGTGACCGCGGTCGCGCTCCGGCGGGTCGCGGGCTGGTGGCTCGTCGCGCCCTTCGCGCTCGGCCTCGTCCTGCTGCTGCCCCAGTTCTGGGGCGGACCGGGCCTGCGCGTCGCGCACGGGGCCCTGCTCGGGGCCGGGTGCGTGCTCCTCGCGGTCGTCGCCCTGCGCCGCCCGTCCCGCTGACCGGAGCCACCCCGCACCCCGACCGACGCCCTCCGCGCGCACGGCCGGCCGCCGCGCCGCACGCCACTGGCGCCGCACCCGCCCCGGGTGCGGCGCCCGCGTCGTGCTCGGCAGCCGTCAGCGCGCCGCGACGAACCCCAGGAGGTCGTGCCGCGTGAGGACGCCGACGGGGTCGCCGTCCTCGACGACGAGCAGCGCGTCGGCGTCGTGCAGGGCCGCGCGCACGGCCTCGACGCCCTCGCCCGCGCCGATGAGCGGGAAGCGCGCCTCCATGTGCTGGTCCACGCGGTCGGCGAGCGACGCGCGACCCGAGAACACGGCGTCGAGGAGCTCGCGCTCGCTCACCGAGCCCGCGACCTCGCCGATCTTCACCGGCGGCTCGGCCCCCACGACGGGCATCTGCGACACGCCGTACTCGCGCAGGATCTCGATCGCGTCGCGCACGGTCTCGCTCGGGTGCGTGTGCACGAGGTCGGGCAGGCGCCCGTCCTTCGCGCGCAGCACGTCGCCCGCGGTCACGCCCTCCTCGTCGGGCAGGAACCCGTACGACCGCATCCACGCGTCGTTGAAGATCTTCGACAGGTAGCCCCGGCCGCTGTCGGGCAGCAGGACGACGATCACGGCCTTCGCGGCGGCGACCGGGTCCTCCTCCTCGAGCCGGCGCGCGAGGCGCAGCGTCGCCTCGACCGCCATGCCGCACGACCCGCCGACGAGCAGGCCCTCCTCGCGCGCGAGGCGTCGCGTCATCGCGAACGAGTCCGCGTCGGTGACGGCGATGACCTCGTCGGGGACGGCCGGGTCGTAGGCGGCCGGCCAAAAGTCCTCGCCCACGCCCTCGACGAGGTAGGGGCGGCCGTCGCCGCCGGAGTACACCGAGCCCGCGGGGTCCGCGCCGACGACGCGCACGCGCCCGCCGTCGGACTCCGCACGGTCCGCCGAGACCTCCTTGAGGTAGCGGCCGGTCCCCGTGATGGTGCCGCCCGTGCCGACGCCCGCGACGAAGTGCGTCACGCGACCGTCGGTGTCGGCCCAGACCTCGGGGCCGGTCGACTCGTAGTGCGACGCCGGGCCGTTCGGGTTCGCGTACTGGTTCGGCTTCCAGGCGCCCGGGATCTCCTGGACGAGGCGGTCCGAGACCGAGTAGTAGGAGTCGGGGTGGTCGGGCGCGACCGCCGTCGGCGTGACGACGACGCGCGCCCCGTACGCACGCAGCACGTCGCGCTTGTCCTGGCTCACCTTGTCCGGGCAGACGAACACGCAGTCGTACCCCTTGCGCTGCGCGACGAGCGCGAGCCCCACCCCGGTGTTGCCGGACGTGGGCTCGACGATCGTGCCGCCCGGGCGCAGCTCGCCCGACGCCTCCGCGGCCTCGACCATCTTCAGCGCGATGCGGTCCTTCACGGACCCACCGGGGTTCACGTACTCGACCTTGGCGAGGATCGTCGCGCTGAGGCCTTCGGTGACACGGGACAGCCGGACGAGCGGGGTTCCGCCGACGAGCTCGGACACGTGCTCTGCGTATCTCATGCCCCGATCATCCCCGATCCGGCGCGGCGCGCGTCACCGCGCCGGCGGCCCGTCACACGCCGCGCGCCGCGCGGGAATTCCCGTACGGTGTAGAGCGTTGGACCTCGCGACCGACCCCCGACCGAGAGGTGACCCGTGCCCCGGACGACGACGACCGCCACCACGCCGACCGCACCCACGACCTCCGCGCCCACGACCTCCCCGGCGCCCGCCGTGCCCGACCTCCCGGACCTCGCCGCACAGGCGGAGCGCCTCGTCGCGCTCGGCGTCCCCGGGATCGCGGGTCTCGCGCCGGACGACGTCCGCGCCGCCGCCGCACGGCTCGCGGCGACCGCACCCGTCGGGGCGCTGCTCGTCGTCGACCCCCGGCTCGCGCCGCCGTCGGCCCTCGCGCCGCTCCTGCGGCTCCCCGCCCGCGACGGCGAGAAGGAGGGCTTCGTCGTCGTCGACATGCCGGACGTGGACCGCTTCGCGCCGATCGAGGGCGTCACGCTCCCCGACGGCCCGCTCTCGCTCGTCGTCGGGCTCGACCGGGGCGACGACATGGCGAGCTGGTCGCCCGACGAGGCCCTCCCGGAGATCACGGGGCGCGGCCGCACCCCGCTCCTGCTGCACGAGGGCATCCACTGGGCGCTCCAGGTGCCCGAGGTCGTCGCGCGCAACCACTGCTACATGACGATCGGGTCGCGGCTGCGCAAGCCCGACGGCCGTCTCGACACGCGCACGCCCGCGATCTGGATCTCGAACGGCACGGGTCGCGACGGCCGCGAGCGCCGCGGCGCGCCGAAGGTCGGCTGGTGCTGGGCGGGCAACCGCCACACGTGGCTCGGGTTCGCCTCGGCCGCGGGCCGCCTCCCCGCCTGACGCCCGCCCGACGGCGCGAGAGCCGCGCCCGAGGTGCTCGGGCGCGGCTCTCACGCGTCTCGTCGAGGCGACCGGGCGGTGTGGCCCGGGTGGCGGTGTCAGCCGACGAGGCCCAGGAGCGCGACGAGGACCACCGCGACGCCGAGCACGACGACGAGGAGCGGCCGGTCCGACGCCTCGCGCGCGGCGAGCCGGCCGAGGCCCGCCCCGACCGCGGCGGTCACGCCGACGACGGCGGCCGCGCCCGCGACGAGCGCTCCCCCGCCGCTCGCGCCCGCGTCGGCGAGCTGCCGCGCGAGCCCGCCGGCGAGCAGCGAGCCCCACAGCGCGCCCGCGACGAGGCCGAGCCCGGCGAAGACGAGCGCGGCGCGCCGGTCGGACGCGTCGCGCGTGACGCGCGTGCCCAGCCACGCGACCGCGGCTCCTGCCGTCGGCACGCTGACGAGGACGAGGAGCGCCGCGAACGCGAGCCACGCGGGCGGCGCGCCCGAGACGACCATGTACAGGACCTGGACGCCGAGCATCGCCGCCGCGGCGACGACGAGGCCGGCGAGAAAGACCGGCACCCGCGGCGGGAGGTCCGCCGCGGGTGCCGGTTCACGGGTGCTGCGCGCCACCGTCAGTCGCTGCTCTGCAGGATCGCGAACAGGCGCAGGAACTCGAGGTACAGCCAGACCAGCGTCACGAGGAGGCCGAACGCGGCCGACCACGCGAACTTGGCGGGCACGCCGCCCTCGACGCCGCGCTTGATCGAGTCGAAGTCGACGATGAGCGAGGCGGCCGCGAGGCCGACGGCGACGAGGCTGATCACGATGCCGAGCGTCCCGCCGCGCAGGCCCCAGCCGTCGAGGACGCCGAAGAGGATCAGGCCGACGTTGACGAGGGAGAATGCGAGGTAGCCGACCATCGCGATGAGCAGCCAGCGCGTGAACTTCGGCGTGACGCGCACCTTGCCCGACTTGAACAGGAACAGCGCCGCGGCGAACGTCGCGACGGTCGCGACGACCGCGGACGGGACGACGCCGTCGTAGAAGCTCTCGTAGAACGCGCTGATGCCGCCGAGGAACACGCCCTGCGCGACGGTGTACAGCGTGATGAGGAGCGGGCTCGGGTTGCGCTTGAACGCGTTGACGAGGCCGAGGACGAGGCCGACGACCGCGCCGATCGGCCAGATGCCGGGCGCGACGACCCACGTCGCGGCGCCGACCACCACGAGCAGCGCGAGCAGCCCGCCGGTCTTCATGATGACGTCGTCGTACGTGAGGCGCTTGGTGTCCGCCGTCGTGGCCGACGGAGCGTCGTACATCTGGTTCAGCGTCGCGGCGTCGGCGGCCTGCGCGCCGTACGCGCCCCACTGGGCGCCCTGCGGGGGCGTGCCGTACGCGGGTCCCTGGCCCTGCGGGGGCGGGGTCCCGTAGGCGGGTCCGGCCTGCGTGGCCGCCCCACCGCGCCGGTTCTTCGGCTCGCCGAAGACCGCGCTGTTGTTGAAGACGGGGTTGCTCATGAGCTCCTCCTGGTCGCGGCGTCCACTACCTCTCAGCGGGCCTCGTCATGGCTTCTCGCCTCGAGTCGGGTGTCGCTGGCCTGTGTTCATCCTAGGGAACGTGCGAGCCGCAGCCACTGTTCCCGCCGATTTCCCCCGCTCGGAGACCGAGGTGACGACCAGCGGACCACCCGACGACGCACCGCGTACGCCGCGCGGCGTACGCCGCCCGGCCGACGCACGGGGCAAGATACGTCGCGCGGTGGCTGCCCGGCGCCGGGCCCGTCCCTAGGCTCGAGCCGTACCTCGCGGTGAGGCCCCCGGCCCGTCCGGCGCGACCCCCGCCCGCGAGCACCACGGACCATCACGGACGAACGACCCTCGGAGGGGCGAAGTCATGATCGAAGCACGCGGCCTGACCAAGCGGTACGGGCCCAAGACGGCGGTGGACGGCGTCTCGTTCACCGTGCGTCCCGGGACCGTCACCGGGTTCCTCGGCCCCAACGGCGCCGGCAAGTCCACCACCATGCGCATGATCATGGGGCTGGACCGCCCGACCGCCGGGACCGTCACCGTCAACGGACGTCCCTACGCCGAGCACCGCTCGCCCCTCACCGAGGTGGGCGCGCTGCTCGACGCGAAGGCCGTCCACACCGGGCGATCCGCCTACAACCACCTCCTCGCGATGGCGGCGACGCACGGCATCCCGACGAAGCGCGTGGACGAGGTCATCGAGATGACCGGCCTGCAGTCCGTCGCGAAGAAGCGCGTCGGCGGCTTCTCGCTCGGCATGGGACAGCGCCTCGGCATCGCGTCGGCGCTGCTCGGCGACCCGAAGACGCTCATCCTCGACGAGCCCGTCAACGGCCTCGACCCGGAGGGCGTGCTGTGGGTGCGCAACCTCGCGCGCTACCTCGCGTCGGAGGGCCGCACGGTCTTCCTGTCGAGCCACCTCATGAGCGAGGTCGCGCTGACGGCCGACCACATCGTCGTCATCGGCAAGGGCCGCATCATCGCGGACGCCCCGGTGGGCGACATCGTCGACGGCGCCCAGCAGCGCACCGTCCGCGTGCGCACGCCGCACGCGACGCAGCTCGCCGAGCTCCTCACGAGCGACGGCGCGACCGTCACGAGCGACGAGCCGAGCCTGCTCGTCGTGACGGGCCGCGACGCCGCCGGGATCGGGGAGCTCGCCGCCGCGCAGGGCTTCGTCCTGCACGAGCTCACGCCCGTCACGTCCACGCTCGAGGACGCCTACATGGCCCTCACCGCGGACTCCGTCGAGTACCAGACCGAGTCCGCCCAGCAGCACGTCGGCCACGGCGCGGCGGGCGCGACCGCCGCCCCGGCCCCCACCGACTCCCTCGAAGGAGCGCAGCGATGAGCGCCACGACCCTCGCCCCCGGCGCCACCAGCCCGACGGCGTCCCGCACCTCCCCCTACCGCCTGTCCTTCGCCCACGTGCTGCGCTCGGAGTGGATCAAGTTCCGCTCGCTGCGCTCGACGTGGTGGACGCTCGGCATCACGGTCGTCGTCATGGTGGGCTTCTCGCTCATGTTCGCGGCCGTCGTCACCTCCGTGAGCGGTCAGGGCGGCTCGCCCGAGGACATGGGGATGGGATCGACCGACGGCATCGGCGTCATGGTCATCACGGTCGGGTACTCGTTCGCCCAGCTCGCGGTCGCCGTGCTCGGCGCGCTCACCGTCACGGGCGAGTACTCGACCGGCATGATCCGCTCCACGCTGTCCGCCGTCCCGCGCCGGCTGCCCGCGCTCGCGGCGAAGATGATCGTCGTCGGGGCCGTCACGGCGGTCACGACCGCCGTCGCGGTCGGGCTCTCCTACCTGGTGACCTACCCCATCCTGTCCGGCGACGGCCTCACGGCCGACTTCTCCTCGGCGGAGGACCAGCGCGCCCTGGTCGGCGCCGTGCTGTACCTCACGGCCGTCGCGCTGTTCTCCGTCGCGGTCGGCGTCCTCCTGCGCAGCTCGGCCGGCGCGATCTTCACGCTCGTCGCCGTGTTCTTCGTCCTGTCGATGGTCCTCGGCATCGTCCAGGGCGTCACGGGCGCCGACTGGGTCCAGACGCTCATGAACTCCCTGCCCGCGTCGGCCGGCGAGCAGGTCGTGCTCGGCGGCGGGATGTCCTCCCCCGACGCGATCGGCCCGTGGCAGGGCTTCGCGGTGCTCGTCGGCTGGACCGCCGCGCTCACCGCCGCGGCCGCCGTCGTGCTCAAGCGCCGGGACGCGTGACCTCCCGGCCCACCACCCCGCCGACGCCGGACGAGCAGACCGCTCGCCCGGCGTCGGCGTCGGCGCGCCCGGGCACCGGCCCGGGGGCGCCGGCGCCCCTGGCGATGCGGGCCGCGCCCGAGCCGTTCACCGAGCTCGACGCGCGGCGGCTCGGTCCCGTCCGCCGGTACTTCGCGCGACACCCCGTCGTCATGGACTGGGTCGTCGTCGCGATCTTCGTCGTCCCCGGCGTCCTGTACGCGCTGTCCGCGGAGCAGCCGCGGGGCGCGTCGCGCCTCGGGCTCCTGTTCTTCCTCGCGGGCGGCGCGCTGCTCTACTGGCGTCGTCGGCGCCCCGTGACGGTCGCGCTCTGCCTCGCCGCGGTCGGCGTCGTCGCGGTCGCCGTCACGGGGGACACCGCCGGCTTCGAGGTCGCGGCGATGTTCGCCGTCTACGCCGTCGCCGCGTCGCGACCGTCGCGCATCGCGTGGCCCGTCCTCGCGATCGTCGTGCTCGCCCTGTCCGGCGCGACCCTCCTGTGGTACGACGTCGTCACCACGGACGACGGCGAGATCCTGCGGCAGAGCGTCGAGCCGGGCCGCGCGACCGTCGACCGTGTGGTCGGCATCCTCGTCACGACGATCCTGTGCCTCGTGGCGCTCGCGATCGGCACCAACGTGCGCGCGCGGCGCCAGCACGTGTCCGACCTCGTCGAGCGCGCGAACTCGATCGCGCGCGACCGCGACCAGCAGGCCCAGCTCGCCGCCGCCGCCGAGCGCACGCGCATCGCGCGCGAGATGCACGACGTCGTCGCGCACTCCCTCACCGTCATGGTCGCCCTCGCGGACGGGGCCAAGGCGTCGGGCGCGAAGGACCCCGAGCTCGCCGCGCACGCGCTCGACGAGCTCACGTCGACGGGCCGCGCCGCGCTCGCCGACATGCGCCGCGTGCTCGGCGTCCTGCGCGAGCCCGGGGGCGAGCAGACCGTGCCGCTCGCGCCGGCGCACGAGACGCCCGAGCTCGAGGAGACGGTCGAGCGCTTCCGGACCGCAGGGCTGCCGGTGCGGCTCGTGCGGTCGGGGCCGCAGCCGACGCCCGGGCCCGCGCTGCGCCAGACGGCGCACCGCATCGTCCAGGAGTCGCTGACGAACGTGCTGCGCTACGCGCCCCTGTCGCCGATGGTGCTCGTCGAGGTGTCGCGCCGTACGGAGCCGGGCGCGGACTGGCTCGAGCTGCGCGTCGTCAACCAGGCCGGCCGGCGCCCGGGCGACGGTGCGACGGCCGACGAGCGCGCGCTCCCGCCGTCGGTCGCCGAGCAGCACCCGCCCGGCGTCCCGGTCGGGACCGGCCGCGGGATCATCGGGATGCGGGAGAGGGCCGCGGTGTACGGCGGTACCGTGTCCGCGGGGCCGAGCGGGAGCGGCTGGGAGGTGCGGGCGAGCCTGCGCCTCGACCTCGACCCGGGCCGCCAGGCCGGTGCACGCGACGACGGACGGGAACGCACATGACGGGAACGGGGGCACCGATCCGGGTGCTGCTCGTCGACGACCAGGCCCTGCTGCGCATGGGCTTCCGCATGATCCTCGCAGCCGAGGACGACATCGAGGTCGTCGGCGAGGCGGGCGACGGGGAGACGGGCGTCGCGCAGGCGAGCGCGCTGCGCCCCGACGTCGTGCTCATGGACGTGCGCATGCCCGGGACCAACGGCATCGAGGCGACCGAGCGCATCGTCGCGGCGCACCCCGGCTCGCGCGTCATCATCCTCACGACGTTCGACCTCGACGAGTACGCGTTCGCCGCGCTGCGGGCCGGGGCGAGCGGGTTCCTGCTCAAGGACGCGAAGCCCGGCGAGCTCGTCGGCGCGATCCGCGCCGTCGCGAGCGGTGACGCCGCCGTC
This sequence comes from Cellulosimicrobium composti, assembly GCF_010287905.1. Taxonomy (NCBI): domain Bacteria; kingdom Bacillati; phylum Actinomycetota; class Actinomycetes; order Micrococcales; family Promicromonosporaceae; genus Cellulosimicrobium; species Cellulosimicrobium composti. The sequence continues at coordinate 10,619 of NZ_JAAFAN010000025.1, read as the reverse complement.
TCCCCGCGCGTCACGCGCCTCATGCTCGAGATGTTCGCGAACCAGCTCCCCCGGGACGGCGCCGCCGCCCCGGCGCAGGCCCGGACGGGCCGTGACGACCCCCGCCTCGCCGAGCTCACCGCGCGCGAGCTGGAGGTGTTCGAGGCCCTCGGCGAGGGTCTGACGAACGCCGAGATCGCCGAGCGATTCGTCCTCTCGGAGGCGACGGTGAAGACCCACGTGGGCCGCGTGCTCGGCAAGCTCGGCCTGCGCGACCGCGTCCAGGCGGTCGTCCTCGCCTACGAGACGGGCGTCGCCCGCCCCTCCTGACACCCTTCCCGGCGCCGAACATGTGGTTCTGGAGCGTCCCGATCCCCTGACGCTCCAGAACCACATGTTCGGCCCCGGCGGGTTCAGGCCTGGGCGGCGGCCTCCTCCTTCGCCGCCTGGCGGGCCGCCCGCTTCTCGCCGCGGCGCTCCGCGAGCGTGTACAGCACCGGGACGACGACGAGGGTCAGCAGCGTCGAGCTCAGCAGGCCGCCGATGACGACGAGCGCGAGCGGCTGGGAGATGAACGCGCCGCCGCCCGTGATCCCGACGGCCATGGGCGTGAGCGCGAAGATCGTCGCCGCGGCGGTCATGACGATGGGGCGCAGGCGCTTGCGCGACCCCTCCAGGACGGCCTCGTCGAGCGACCGGCCGCGCTCGCGGTACTGGTTGATGAGGTCGATGAGCACGATCGCGTTCGACACCACGATGCCGACGAGCATGAGCAGGCCGATGAGCGCCGGCACGCCGAGCGGCGTCGCGGTCGCGAGCAGCAGGAGCAGCGCGCCCGTCGCGGCGAACGGGACCGACACCAGGAGGATGAACGGCTGCAGGAGGCTGCGGAACGTCGCGACCATGACGAGGTAGACGATGAGGATCGCGACGAGCAGCGCGAGGCCCAGGTCGGCGAACGCGTCGGCCTGGTCGGACGCGACGCCGCCGATCTCGACCGTCGCCCCGCCCTCCAGGTCGAGACCGTCGACGGCCGTCGTCAGCGTGGCGGTGAGCGCGCCCAGGTCCTGGCCCGCGGGCGTCACGGCCACGGTCGCGCTGCGCTCGCCGTCGACCCGGGTGATCGAGGTGGGCACCTCGACCTCGGCGACCTCGGCGACCTGCGTGAGCGGCACGGGGCCCGCGCCCGTCGGCAGCACGACCTGCTCGAGCTCGGCCACCGTCGCGGGCGCCTCGCCGGCGAGCACGCGCACCTGGACGGGGCCGTCGCCGAGGTTCACCGTGCCGACCGGGGCCGGGGACATGATCCCGGAGACCGTCCCGGCCACCTGCGTCTCCGTGAGCCCGACGGCGGCCGCGGCCTCGCGGTCGACGGTCACCTGGACCGTCGACTGCGCGGCGGCGAGGTTGTTCGTCACCTGCGCGGCGCCGTCGACACCCTCCGCGAGCTCCTGCACCTCCGTCGCGGCCGCGGCGAGCGTGTCGGTGTCGGGGGCGCGCACGACGAGATCGACCGTCGAGCTGCCGAACGCGGCGTCCGCGCCGGCGACCTCGATGCCCTCGCTCGACTCCCCGACCAGCCCGGAGACGGCGTCGCGCACGTCCTCCTGGGCCGCGACGGCGTCGGCGTCCGCGTCGAGCGTGACGGCGAACGTCGCCGTCGGGGACCCGCCGCCGCCGAAGAACGCGGCCTCCGGGCCGCCCGCGGTGCCGACGGTCGTCTGGACGGTCGCGACGCCGTCGAGGTCGAGGAGCGCCTGCTCGACGTCGCGCGCGGCGGCGTCCTGCGCGTCGAGCGACGTGCCCGGCGCGAACGTCTCGGTGACCGTGAGCGTGTCCTGGCCCGTGTCGCCGAGGAAGTTGGTCTCGAGCCGCGGCGCGAGCGCGAGCGTGCCGGCGAGGATCGCGACGGACACGCCGAGCGTGATCGCGGGGTGGCGCAGCGCGGCGCGCAGCGTCGGGAGATACCCGCGCTGCCACAGCCCGCGGCGCTCCTTCGCCTCGGCCGTGGCGCGGGCCCGCTCGCCCGCGAGGCGCGCGGCCTCCGGGTCGGCCGGGACGGGCGGCGCCTTGATGAACCAGTACGCGAGGACCGGCACGATCGTCAGCGCCACGAAGAGCGACGCGAGCATGGCGATGGCGACGGTGAGCGCGAACGGCCGGAACAGCTCGCCGACCATGCCGCCCACGAGCGCGATCGGCAGGAACACGGCGACGGTCGCGACGGTCGAGGCGGTGATCGCTCCCGCGACCTCCTTGACCGCCCCGATGATGGCCCCCGTCTTCTCCTCGCCGTACGACAGGTGGCGCTCGATGTTCTCGATGACGACGATCGAGTCGTCGACGACGCGCCCGATCGCGACCGTCATCGCGCCGAGCGTGAGGATGTTGAGCGTGTAGCCCGTGGCGTTCATGACGACGAACGTCACGAGCAGCGACAGCGGGATCGACACGGCCGAGACGAGCGTCGAGCGCAGCGACGCGAGGAACAGCAGGATCACGACGACGGCGAACAGCAGGCCGAGGAGCCCCTCGGTCGCGAGGCCCTCGATGGACTCCTCGATGAACGGCGCCTGGTCGAACACGACCTCGACGCGCACGTCCTGGGCGTCGAGCACGCCGGCGAGGTCGTCCACCGCGTCCTGCACGGCGTGCGACACCTCGACGGTGTTGCCCGCGGGCGTCTTGGTGATCGCGACGGCGAGCGCGGCGTCGCCGTCGAGGCGCGAGTACGACGTCGCGGGCTCGGGACCGGCGGTGACGGTCCCGACGTCGCCCAGCGTGACGGGCGCGGAGGCGCCCGGGACGACGAGCGGCAGCGCGGCGAGGTCGTCGACGGTCGTGATCGCGGTGCCGACCTGCACGCTCAGCGTCCGGTCGCCGTCGGCGACCGTGCCCGCCGGGAGCACGACGCCGTTGTCCTGGAGGATCGTGGAGACCTGCGCGGGGCTCAGGCCCGCGGCGGCCAGCGCGGCGGGGTCGAGGTCGATCGTCACCTGCTGGTCGGCGACACCGCTCACGGCGACGCTGCGGACGCCGTCGACGTCCTCGAGCGCGGGCACGAGGCTCGACGTGACGGTGTCCGCGAGCCCTGCCTCGTCCGCGCCGCCGGACACGGCGAGCTGGATGACCGGGAGGTCGTCGACCGACCCCGTCACGACCTGCGGCTCGACGTCCTCGGGCAGCTGCGACTGCAGCCGGGTGACCGCCGTCTGGAGCTGCGAGGACGCCGCGTCCATGTCGGTGCCGTACGCGAACTGCACGGTCGTCACGGACAGGCCGGTCGACGACGTCGACGTGACCTCCTCGACGCCCTTGACGGCGCGTGCGGCCGTCTCGACGGGGACCGTGACCTGCTGCTCGACGATCGCCGGCGCCGACCCGGGGTACGCGCCGACGACGGCGGCCGTCGGGATCTGCAGGCTCGGGATGAGCTCCTGCTTGAGCGACCCCATGCTGATGACGCCGAAGACCGCGATCGCCACGGTGGCGAGGGCGACGAGGGCGCGGTTGGCCAGCGACAGCCGGGCGAGACGGGACACGGAGCCTCCAGGGGTTCCAGGTCGGCGGGGAACGACGGCGGCGTCGCGATGTCGTGGGCCTAACGCGAGGAGCCCCGAGATGGTTCCCACGCGCTCCGACCGCGCCGGGCGTGCGGCTCAGGCCTCGCCCAGGGCCTCCTCCGGCGTGCCCTCGACGGCGCGCGCCCGCCAGTTCCAGCGCGACCACAGGACGCGCTCGCCGAGCTCAGCGGCCATCCGGTGACCGGCCACGACGAAGGCGACCACGCCGAGCGCGAGCACGCCGACGCCGAGCCAGAAGGGCGCCGTCGCCGAGACGGGGTGCAGCAGGCCGGCGATGACGGGCGCCGGGGCGGCGAAGCCCCAGCGGACGAGGTTGAACGCCCCGGTCGTGACGCGACGGTCGCTGTCGCCGAGCGCGAGCGACAGGTCGGTGAGGTTGGCGTTCGCGATCCCCATGAACACGCCCGCGCCGACGAGCACGACGACGGACCAGGTGGTCCCGAGGTCGAGCGCGAGCAGCACGAGCGCCGCCAGGACGCCGACGACCGCGATCCCGAGGGTCTGGACGGCGCCGACGCGGTGGGCGAGCCGGTGCCCCACGACGAGGATGCCGACGGCGAGGCCGACGCCCCACGCGGTGAAGACGAGGCCGAGGGGCACGACGTCGAGGCCGAGGAAGACCGGCGTGTACCCGAGGATGACGAAGAAGCAGAAGTTGTACGCGGCGGTGACACCGGCGAGGGCGAGGAAGCCGGGCTTGCGGAACAGGCCGAACACCCGCCCGAGACGCAGGGGCGCGGGCTTCTGCGCCGGGTCCTGGAGCCGCGTCACGGACACGAGCAGCGCGACGAGCATGAAGACGCCGCACACGAAGAACGGCACGCGCCACGAGATGCCGCCCAGCAGGCCGCCGAGCAGCGGTCCGACCGCGAAGCCCAGCCCCACGCACGTCTCGAAGAGCTCGACGACCCACTCGCGGTCGTTCGCGAGGGAGACGAGCAGGACCATGGCCGTCGCGAAGAACATCGCGTTGCCGAGCCCCCACAGGCCGCGGAGGGCGGCGAGCTGCCCGATGCTCGTGCTCAACGCCGCGAGCACGGCGGCGACCGCGACGAGGCTCACGCCCGTGACGAGGATCTTCTTGTAGCCGAAGCGCCCCGTCGCCATGACGGCGGGGATCATGCCGAGCGCCATGACCGCGATGTAGGCGGTGAAGAGGAGCTCGATCTGCCAGGTCGACGCCCCGATCTCCTCGCCGATGACGGGCAGGATCGGGTCGACGACGGCGATGCCGGCGATCGCGAAGAACGCCGTGAGGGCGGTCGCGTAGATGGCGGTGCGGTTCGGTTCGTCGCGCGTGGAGGCCACTCGGTCGCACTTCCTGGGTGGAGGGTCGGGCCCGCTCGGCGGGTCAGATACCTGTATCTGACAGATAACTACCTGTAGACTACACCCATGTCCGTTGCCTCAGGAAACAACCGCTCGCCCGTCCCCTCCCCCGGCGGCGCGACGGGCAGCGCGAGTGAGCGCGAGGAGGCGACGGCGCACGACGTGCTGGGGGCGATCGAGCTCGAGCTCGCGCAGCTCCTGCGGCGCGCCGAGCGCACGCGGGCCTCGGGGGCGCCCGGGACCTCGCGGCGCGACGGCACGCTCGACCGGTCCGGGTACCTGCTGCTCCACACGCTCGGGACGCACGGCCCCCTGCACGTCACCGCGCTCGCCGAGCGGCTCGGCCTCGACGGCTCCACGGTGACCCGGCAGGTGGCCGCGCTCGAGCACGCGGGCCACGTGCGCCGGGCGCGCGACCCGCGCGACGGGCGCGCCGTCGTCGTCGAGCCCACGACGTCGGGCCTGGACGAGCTCGCCGCCCACCGGGCAGCACGCACCGCGGTCTACGCCGACGTCCTCGGCGGCTGGTCGCGCCTCGACCGCGCGCTCCTCGCCGAGCTCCTGACGCGCCTCAACGACGACCTCGACGCCTACCGCCACCGCCGCGACGCCCCCTGATCCGGCGCGGGTCCGCGCTCATCTCGCCGGGAGCGCCCACCGCAGCAGCCGCGTGACCGCGACCCCCGCGTGACGGCGACCCCCGCGGGGCGCGACCAGCGCGCCGGCACGCCGCGCACGCGCGGCATCCCGGCCCGGGCCCACGCCGGGAGCGGCTGGCGAGCGGCGATCGCGAGGCCCGCGTACGCCGGCCGCACCGCCCGCGGCAGGGGCGCCTCCACGAGCAGGAACCGCGCGGCGTCGAGCGCCGCGGGCGTGAGGGCGAGCGCCGGCCGGTAGCCCTCGATCGCCTCGTCCAGCTCGCGGACCGTGCGCGGCGCGTCCGTCACGCCGAGCGCGCGCCCGACGACGGCCGCCTGGGCGACGTACTCGTCGCACCCCCGCGCGTCGAGAGGGTCGCGCCCGAACGTCTGGTGCGCCGCGAGGAAGCTCTGGGTCTCGGCGACGTGCACCCAGCGCAGCAGGTCGGGGTCGCCGGCACGGTAGGGACGCCCGTCGGGTGCCACCCCGCGCACGCGCTCGTGGACGGCGCGCACCGCCCCGACCGCCCGCTCGGCGTCGTCGGCCGTCCCGAACGTCGTGACCGCGATGAAGGTCGAGGTGCACTGGAGGCGCCCCCACGGGTCTCCCCGGTAGCCCGAGTGCGCGGCGACGCCCGCCATCGCGAGCGGGTGCAGGCTCTGGAGCAGCAGTGCACGCAGCCCGCCGACGAACATCGACGCGTCGCCGTGGACGCGCTGCACGGGGCTGCCCGGGTCGAACCACCGCGGGCCCGGCGTCTCGTGGATGCGCGCCCGCGTCGCGGTCGCGTCCGGCCCGGCGACGCGCAGGAAGATCGCGCGCTCGGCGGCACCCCTCACCCGTTCCACCACGGCAGTCACGGGTCGATGCTCGCACCGGTTCCCACCCCTCGCCACGGGCTCGCCCGGGGACGAGGTCCAAACATGCAAAGAAACTCTTGCAAAGAGAACTTTGCACTTGTAGCCTCGTGCCATGAGCACCGACGACGCCACCGCAGCCACGCCGCCCGAGGGACGGACACCCCTCGGCCCGGCGCAGCTCAAGGCGCTCGCGCACCCGCTGCGGATCCAGATCCTCGACCTCCTCTCGACGCACGGCTCGCTCACCGCGAGCGGGCTCGCCGAGCTCGTCGGCGAGTCGAGCGGGTCGACGAGCTACCACCTGCGCCAGCTCGCCCGCCACGACTTCGTCCGCGAGGTCGCCGGGAAGGGCACGGCGCGCGAGCGGTGGTGGGAGCGGGTGCCCGGCGGCTTCACCGTGAGCCTTCCCGACGAGGGCACCGACACGGCGTCGTCGCTCGCGGGCACCATGATCAGCCGCGAGTTCGAGGCCGCCCGGGCCCGCAAGATCCAGACGTTCCTGGACCGCGCGCCGTCCGAGCTGTCCCAGCGCTGGCTCGAGGGCGCGCGCCTGGCGACCGCGAGCATGTGGCTCACGGCCGAGCAGATGACCGAGGTCGCCGACGCGTGGGACGCGTTCGACGCGACCCTGCGCCGGTTCGAGGGGCAGGAGAGCCTCCCGGGCGCCCGCCCCGTCCAGATCCACTTCAACGTCTTCCCCACGATCGACGGCAAGGAGAACCCCTCGTGAGCGCGTACTCCCCCACGCTTCCCCGCACCGCCGAGCCGCACGGCACGGACCGCCTGCTCGTCCTCGTCGGCTCGGCCCTCGCCGACCTCGGTCGCCGCCGCGCTACGCAGCGCGCCGCGGCCGCACGAGGCCGGGCTGCCGCGACGCGCCCCCCGACGACGGACCGCACGACGGACCGCACGACGGACGCGCTCCGCGCCGTCGAGGACCGCACGCTCGACCGCGCGTCCACGTGGCGCGCGTCCCTCCTGCCCTGACGCCGCCCGCCGATCCCACCCGGCATGGGGACCCCTCCCCATGCCCGACGACAGGGCGGTTCGGTTACCCTCGACTGGGCGTTCTGCGGGCACGGACGCGCGTCTCCCCCTCTCTCGCCATCCCGGCTCGACAGGATGACGTGGTCCCGCGTGCCCCGACCAGGGACTGAGGGAGCATCGGTGGGCCTACTGACGAGCATCCGCGAGCATCGTCGAACCGTGGCGTCGGTGAGCACCGTGTCGGTGTTCTCGACGGCGCTGGTGGGCATGGCTCTCTTCTACGAGGGTGAGGCGACGGCGGACGTCGACCTGAACGACTCGGGTGTGTGGGTGACGAAGACGTCGGCCGGCCTGCTGGGACGGTTCAACTACGAGTCGCAGGCGTTGGACGGGACCCTGAACGCGGGTAGTGCGTCGTTCGACGTGCAGCAGGACGCGGGTCGGGTGCTGCTGGACGACGCGGGCACGGGGTCGGCGTCGCCGGTGGACGTGGCGCACCTGAAGCTGTCGGGTCAGGTGCGGTTGCCGGCGGGTGCGCAGGTGGCCTCGGGGGGTGCGACGACGGCGGTCCTGGACGGCGAGGAGGGGCTGTTGTGGGTCCTGCCGTTCGAGGGGGCGACGTCGTTCGACGCCGAGGAGCTCGAGCCGACCGCCGAGGTCGGCGGGGCCGGTGCGCTGACGGTCTCGCGCGAGGGCACGGTCTTCGTCGCGGTCCCGGGGACGGGCACGCTGTGGACGGTCGAGACCTCGTCGCGCGGCGTCGTCGACGGCGAGCCGACCGAGTCCGCGCTGCCGGTGGGCAAGGGCGCGGAGGTCGAGGTGACCGCGGTCGGCGAGAAGCCGGTGGTGCTGGACCGGTCGGCGTCCCAGCTCGTGCTGCCGGGCGGCACTACCGTCGCGCTCGACGGCGGTGACCAGGCCCGCCTGCAGCAGCCGTCCGCGGCCTCGCGCGCGGTCGTCGTCGCGACGGCCGACGCCCTGGTGACCCAGCCCCTCGCGGGCGGGGACGCCCAGCGTCGCGCCGCCCAGGGCGTGCCCGCCGCGCCGGTGCAGCTCGGGTCGTGCACGTACGGCGCGTGGGGCTCCACGGGCCAGGTGATCCGCGACTGCGAGGGGACGGACCGCGACGTCGACGAGCGTCTCGAGGGACTGGACCCGCGCACGCGCCTGGCCTACCGGGTCAACCGTCAGGTGATCGTGCTCAACGACCTGTCGGCGGGGACGTTGTGGATGGCGGCGGACGAGTACCAGAAGGTCGACGACTGGGACGTGCAGATCCCGGAGGAGGCCGAGGGCGAGGAGTCGGACGCGGAGCTGACGAACCCGGAGCAGGTGGACCAGTTCATCGCGGACCGGTCGCAGCCGAACCGGCCGCCGCAGCCGAAGGACGACAGCTTCGGGGTGCGTCCGGGGCGCACGACGATCCTGCCGGTGCTGGGCAACGACGTGGACCCGGACGGGGACGTGATGACGGCGTCGCTCGCGGGGGACTCGCCGTCGAACGCGACGGTGCAGGCGATCATGGGCGGCGCCGCGCTGCAGGCCGTCGTGCCCGAGGACGCGACCGGCACCGGCTCCTTCCGCTACTCCGTCTCGGACGGACGCGGCGGCGTGGCGGAGGCCGGCGTGACCCTCAAGGTGTCCCCGTGGGGCGAGAACGCGCCGCCCGAGCAGACCGGTGACCCGGTCCTGCGCGTCGCGCAGGGCGGGACCTCCACGATCAAGGTGCTCCCCTACTTCAAGGACCCGGACGGCGACGACCTCTACCTCGCGTCCGCGGCCGCGACCGTCGCGGGCGACGACGTGCGCTCACGCCCCGACGGGACGGTCGACTTCCGCGACGGCGGCGGCTCGACGGGTCGCAAGATCGTCACGCTCCTCGTCTCCGACGGGGAGATGTCGTTCGAGGGCAAGCTCCTCGTCGACGTGGTCCCGGGGCCGCAGCCGCCGGTCGCGGTGAGCGACCACGTGGTGGTGCCCGCGGGGCAGCCGGTGACGGTCGAGCCGTTGCGCAACGACACGGACCCGAACGGCGACGAGCTGCGCCTGGCGTCGGTGTCGGAGTCGGCACCGGCCGAGATCACGCCGAACTACGACGCGGGCACGTTCACGTTCGTGTCGATGGAGCCGCGCTCGTACGACCTGACGTACCAGGTGACCGACGGCCCGGACGCGACGACGGGTCTGGTGCGCGTGGACGTGCTGCCGCCGTCGGCGGCCGAGGGCGCGCCGATCGTGGTGACCGACACCGCGCTGCTGCCCGCAGGCGGCAAGACCCTCGTGGACGTCCTGGCCAACGACACCGACCCCGCCGGCGGCGTCCTCGTCGTCCAGTCCGTGCGCGTCCCCGACGACGCGGGCGTCTCCGTCGCGATCCTGGCCCACCAGATGCTGCGGGTGACCGAGATCCGGCGCCTGGACGAGCCGGTGACGGTCGAGTACACGGCCTCGAACGGGACCGAGACCGCGACCGGCCAGGTGCGGGTCATCCCGGTGCCGGCGCCCACGCGCCTGCAGCCGCCGAACGCGGCGGCCGACGAGGTGACCGTGCACGCCGGGGACGTGGTGACGATCCCGGTGCTGCGGAACGACACCCACCCCGACGGTCTCGAGCTGTTCCTGCAGACCGAGCTGGAGCAGGACGTCGACCCCGCGCTGGGGGAGGCGTTCGTCTCGGAGGACACGCTGCGGTTCAAGGCCGGCCCCGAGGCCGGCACCGCGTACGCGATCTACCGGGTGCGCGACGTCAACGGGCAGGAGGACTCGGCCCAGGTCACGATCCGCATCCGCGACGGCGAGGACAACGCGCCCCCGCAGCCCCGCGAGATCGAGGCCCGCGTCCTGTCCGGCGCGAGCGTGCGGATCGCGGTCCCCCTCGACGGGATCGACCCCGACGGCGACTCGGTCCAGGTCACGGGCATCGCGAGCCCCGCGTCCCAGGGCACCGCCCAGGTCGTCGACGGCATGATCGAGTACACCGCGTCGAAGAACGCGAGCGGGCACGACACGTTCACCTACGCCGTGCTCGACGCACGCGGCGCGACCGCCACGGGGACGGTCCAGGTCGGCATCGCCCGGCCCGCGGAGACGAACCAGCCGCCGGTCGCCGTCGACGACGAGGTCACCGTGCGGCCCGGTCGTACGGTCTCGGTCGCGGCGCTGGCGAACGACACCGACCCCGACGGCGACCAGGTGGGCCTCGTGCCCGGCGGCATCGAGGACACCCACGACCTCGACGCCG
>NZ_JAAFAN010000024.1:0-54460 GCF_010287905.1 Cellulosimicrobium composti | reverse complement strand
CGCAGCGGGAGCGCCGGCGGGCGTTCCCCCCCCCCCCCCCCCCCTCACCCCGCCCCGGGCCGAACACGGGGTTGGTGTCGTTCTCCACGCCAATACGACACCAACCCCGTGCTCGGCCGCGCGCAACCTCGTGCTCGCCGCTGTGCTCCGCTGTGCGCCGATCGTGGGCGTCCCGGGCTCGTTCTGAGCGGGGCCGTCGCGGTCCTGGGAGAGTGGGGCGCATGGTCAACCGCCTCGCCGACGCCGTGAGCCCGTACCTGCGCCAGCATGCCGACAACCCGGTCGACTGGTACCCGTGGGGCGCCGACGCGTTCGCCGAGGCGCGGCGCCGGGACGTGCCGGTCATGGTCTCGGTCGGGTACGCGACGTGCTACTGGTGCCACGTCATGGCGCGCGAGAGCTTCTCCGACCCCGAGATCGCCGCGCAGCTCGCGCGCGGGTTCGTGGCGGTGAAGGTCGACCGCGAGGAGCACCCGGACGTCGACGCGAGCCTGCTCGCCGCGGCGAGCGCGTTCACCCCGGACCTCGGGTGGCCGCTCACGGTGTTCACCACGCCCGACGGCGCCCCGTTCTACGCGGGCACGTACTGGCCGCCCGTGCCCGTGGCGGGTCGCCCGGCGTTCCGGGACGTGCTCGACGCCGTCGCGCAGGCGTGGGAGCAGCGGCGCGACCAGGCGGTCGAGACCGGGGAGACGATTCGCGCCGCGCTGCGGGACGCGGCCGCGGGGCGCCGCACGGGGGTGCCGCGCGCGGCGGCGACGCCCGGTGCCGAGGTGCCCGGCACGCGCGCGCAGGACGGGCCGGTCGCCCGGCTCGCGGACCACGCCCGCACGGTGGTCGACCGGCTCGAGGCCGCGGAGGACCGCGTGCACGGCGGGTTCGGCGGCGCCCCGAAGTTCCCCGTCGCGCCCACGCTCGAGCTCCTGCTCGACGTCGCGGCGTCCTCGGTCGTGGACCCCGAGGTCGCGCGGCGCGCGCTCGTGCTCGCCGGGCGCACGGTCGACGCGATGGCCGCGAGCCCGCTGCGCGACGCCGACGGCGGGTTCTTCCGCTACGGCACCCGCCCGGACTGGTCCGAGCCGCACTACGAGCGGATGCTCTACGACAACGCGCAGCTCCTGTCGGCGGCGACGACGCTCGCGGTCCTGCGCCGCACCGGCCCCGCGGAGGCCGCGCTGCGCACGCCCGCCGCCACCCCGGGCGCGACCGACCCGGGGGACGCGACGGCCCGGGTCGCGGCCGACGTCGGGCGCTTCCTGCTGCGCGCGCTGCGCCTGCCCGGCGGCGCGTTCGCGAGCGCCCAGGACTCGGAGTCCGTCGTCGACGGCGAGCGCGTCGAGGGCGGCTACTACCTCCTCGCCCCCGCCGACCGCGAGCGCCACGACCCGCCCCCGCTCGACACCAAGGTGCTCACGGGGTGGAACGGGCTCGCGATCGAGGCGCTCGCGCGCGCCGGGCACCACCTCGACCTGCCCGACCTCACCGCCGCGGCGCGCGCCGCCGCCGACCACCTGCTGGCGACGCACGTGCGCGCCGACGGCACGCTCGTGCGCGCCTCGGAGGGCGGCGTCGTGTCCGACGCCGTCGCGACGCTCGAGGACCACGGCGCGTTCGCGTCGGCGCTCCTCGTGCTCGGCGGCCTCACCGGGGACGCGCGGTTCGTGCGCGCGGGGCTGCGGCTCGTCGACGCGACCGTCGGTCCCGACGGCACGCTGCGTCCCCCGCAGGGCACGGACCCCGTGCTCGCCGACCTGGGGCTCGCCGCGGGTGCGGCGGCGGACCCGTCCGAGGGCGCGGTGCCGTCCGGGCCGACGGCGGCCGCGCGGGCCGCGCTGCTCGCGCACCTCGCGACGGGCGAGCCCCGGTACCGGGACGCCGCGCTCGCGCACGTCGCCGCGTCGCCGTCGGCGAGCGAGCACCCGCTGGGCGCGGCCGGCGTGCTGCGGGTCGCCGTCGGGCTCGCGGAGCCGCCCCACCAGCTCGTGCTGGTCGCGGACCCGGACCTCCGCGACGCCTTCCGCGGGGCCGCGCGGGACTGGTACCACCCGGGCGGGCTCGTGCTCGGCGCGGCGCCCGAGGACGCGGCGGCGCTCGCGGACGACGGCGTCGCGCTGCTCGCGGGGCGCGGCCCGGGCGCGTACCTGTGCGCCGACTTCGTGTGCCGCCTGCCCGCCCGCGACCCCGCGGCGCTCCGGCTCCAGCTCGCCTCCTGAGCCGCGTCCCACGGGTGCGACCCGCGCACCGCGGTCGCATGATGGAAGGGCGGTGCGGCACGAGGAGGAGCCATGAGGGCATCGGTCGGGGACAGGATCGTGACCGCCTCGGGGGTCGTCGGCGGCGCGGTGCGCGACGGGGTGGTGGTCGAGCTGCGGCACGAGGACGGGTCGCCGCCCTACCTCGTCGAGTGGACGGACACGGGGGAGCGCACGCTCGTCTACCCGGGGTCGGACAGCTACGTCGAGCACGTGCCCGGGGCCGAGAACGGCGGCGGGACGGACACGACCAAGGTGTGGCGCGTGCAGGTGAGCGTCGTGGAGTCCGAGGGCCGCACGACGGCGGAGGCCGTGCTCGTCGCGGAGACGCCCGAGCACCTGCGGACGGTCGGCCGGGCGCGGCGCGACCCGCACGATCTGGACGTGCCGCTCATCGGCGACGAGATCGCGGTCGGGCGCGCGCTGCGCCGGCTCGCGGACCGGCTGCTCGACGACGCGGAGTCGGACATCGAGTCCTCGACGGGCGTGCCCGCGCACGTGCACCTGTGACGGCGCACGGCGGGGCAGCGACCGTGCGGGCCGTCGTGCACGGGCGCGTGCAGGGCGTCGGGTTCCGCTGGGCGACGCGCGAGCGCCTGGGCGCGCTGGGGCTCGACGGGACGGCGACGAACCTGCCCGACGGCACGGTCGAGGTGACGGCGTCGGGCGCGCCGGAGGCCGTCGGCCGGCTCGTGTCGTGGCTGCGCGACGGGCCGACGCCGGGCCGCGTGACGCGCGTCGACGTGGACACCGCGCCCGGGGAGTGAGGCGGGGACGCCGCCGGGCGGTGCGCGGCGGCGTCAGGAGTCGGCGCGCGCCAGCACCGACTCCCAGTGCCACGGCTCGGGCACGCGCCCGTCGGGCTCGGCGAAGTCGGGGTGCGTCCAGCCGTACGTCTCGGCGTTCTGCTTGAGCCACTCGTACTGCGGGGTGCCGAACGCCTGCACGCCGCCGCCGAGGTCGACCGCGTAGCCGAGGCCGTGGTTCGAGCAACCGGGCGGCGCGGCGATCGGCGACGACGGGTCGTAGAGCCCGGCCTGCTCCTCGTACGTGCGGTAGGCCGAGTTGATCGTCAGGTGCACGCCGAACCGCTCGACGTACGCGGCGTCGAGCGCGACGAGCCCGTCGAGCACGTCGGCCCGCACGCGGTCGTCCGGGGACCACGGGATCGCGGCGAGCTCGGAGTCGGGCACGCGGCCGCCGTCCGGGTCCCACTCCTGGTCGGGCGCGGGGCACGAGACGGCGTCCTGCGCGACCGTCAGCTCCTCCGTCGAGACGGACACGGTCGACAGGCTGGCCTCGAGCTCGCCCACGGCCCGCTCCAGCGCGGCGAGGTCGTCGCCCGCGAGCTCCGCCTCGGCGGCGCCCGACGCCGTCGCGGCCTCGTCGAGCGCGGTGCGCAGCCGCGCGCGCACGGCCTCGTCGGCGCCGAGCCCGTCGGTCGCGGCGTAGATCTTCTCGCCCAGCTCCTGGACGGGGACGAGGCCCGCCCGCGCGGCGGCGACCTCGTCGCGCGCGTGCGCGAGCATCGAGGCGTGCACGGCCTGAGACGCCGCGCGCAGCGCGTCCTGCGTGCCCGTCGTCCCGGTGGTCATCCGGGTGAGGAACGGCGCGTCGAGGAGGGAGCGGGCGCCCGCGACGTCGGCGGCCAGGGCCTCGCGGACCGCGGGGTCCGCGACCCGCCCCTCCGACGACGTCCACAGCTCCTGCGCGGTCGCGACCTGCGCCGCGAGGTCGTCGTACGCGGTGTCGCGGGCCCACGCGAGACCGCCGCCCCCGCCGCCCAGGAGCAGCGCGAGCGTCACGACGACCGCGACCCAGACGCCGCGGCGGCGGCGCGGCTCGCGCGCGTGCCGTCGGTCCCGGACGACGGGCAGCGGGCCCGACGGGTCGGTGGCGGGTGGGGTGCTCGTGGCGGTCACACCGCCAGAACCTACGCCACGCGCGCGCCCCGGCCGAACCGTCCGCCGGGTGCGCGGACACACGCTCACGGCTCGCTCACGAACCCTGCGCGAGGACCGCTCGTCCGCGGCCGGCGGGCGGCCCCGTCGGTGATCGGCGGCCCGCGAGCCCGGCGTCCCGGGCCGCCGTCGTGCATCACGTGCGGCGCCCGGGCCCTCCCCACATGGTGGGCCCGGCGACGGCGCCGGGAGGACCGGGGGAGGGGTCATGAAGCGGCTGGTGCTGTGCTGCGACGGGACGTGGAACTCGCCCGTCAACGCGAGCGTGTCCAACATCGAGAAGATCGCGCGCTCGGTCCGCACCGGGATCGGGCCGGACGGCGTGCAGCAGATGGTGTTCTCCGTCGAGGGGGTCGGGGCCCAGGGCTACCTCGTCGACCGGCTCCTCGGCGGCGCGTTCGGGTACGGGCTGACGCGCAACGTCGTGGCCGGGTATCGCCACCTCGCGCTCAACTACGAGCCGGGCGACGAGATCTACGTCTTCGGGTTCAGCCGCGGCGCGTACACCGCGCGCAGCGTCGTGGGGATGGTCGCGACGGTCGGGCTGCTCACGCAGGACGCGCTCGCGCGCGACCGGCTGTGCGACGCCGAGCGGATCTACCGGCTCCGCGACGCGCAGGAGCGCGCCGCGCAGGCCGCGGCCTTCCGCGCCGCGCACTGCCACGAGCACGTGCCCGTCGCGTTCCTCGGGGTGTTCGACACGGTCGGCGCGCTCGGCGTCCCCGGGCTCTCGCGCCGCCGCAGCACGTTCCACGACGTGCGGCTCTCGACCGACGTGGAGTGCGCGCGCCAGGCGCTCGCCATCGACGACCGCCGCATCACGTTCGAGCCGTGCCTGTGGGACGTGCCTGTCGCCATGGCGGCACGCGTCAAGCAGGTGTGGTTCCCCGGCGGGCACAGCGACGTCGGGGGCGGCGCGCGCGCCCGCGCGCTCTCGGACACGGCGCTGCTGTGGATGGTGGGCGAGGCGATCGCGCGCGGCCTCGCGTTCGACGAGGACCGCCTCCTCGCCCAGCTCCACCACGAGGACGCGTTCGTGTGCCGGTTCCGGCCCGGGCCGCTCTTCGGCGGTCTCAACCTCGTCAAGCGGCTGCACCGGCGCCCGCGGTTCCGCGGCGACCGGCGCGTGCTCGCGGGCGTGCCGACGCCGCCCGGCACCGTGGACGCCGTCTACCTCGCGCAGACGGCCGCGACCCTCACCGCCGACCCGTCGACCGCGTACGCGCGCCACGCACGCAACGTCGCGTGGTGGCGCCGGGACGCCGGTCCCGCGATCGAGGGCCTCGTCGAGCCGGTCCCCGGCGGGACCGACGAGTCGCGCCCGCTCGTCCTCGCGTGACCGCCCCGGGCCGCGCGGGGACCCTCCGCCGCTCACGGGCCGCCCGCGCGTGCCATGCTGGACGGCGTGACCGAGCAGACCGCAGCCCCGATCCCGGCCGAGCAGCTCGTCCCCGCCGACGCGCACGTCCTCGGCAACCCGGACGCGCCCGTGACCGTCGTCGAGTTCGGCGACCTCGAGTGCCCGTACTGCGCCGCCGCCGCGCCCGTGCTGCGGCGGACGGTCGAGGAGTCCGGCGGGCGCGTGCGCCTCGTGTTCCGGCACTTCCCCCTGTTCGAGATCCACCCCCACGCGCTCTCGGCGGCGCTCGCGGTCGAGGCCGCCGCCGCGCAGGGCCGGTTCTGGGAGATGCAGGCCGCGCTGTTCGAGCACCAGGACCACCTCGGCGAGGCCGGTCTCGCGGAGCGCGCCGAGGAGCTCGGCCTCGACGGCGCCTCCGTCGTGGGCGACGCCGCGCAGCAGTACGCCGCCCCCGTCCAGCGGGACTACGCCGACGCGCTCGCCGCGGGCGTCGAGGGGACGCCGACGCTGTTCGTCAACGGCCTGCGCTACGTCGGTCGCGTCACCCCGGAGGGCCTGCGCGCCGCGATCGAGGCGGCCGACCCGCGGTAGCCGCGGGGACCGGCCCGCGGCCCGGCCTCTCGCCGCCCGGCGGACCGGAGCCCGGCGCCGACGTCAGGCGGTCGCGGGCGGGCGCCAGGGGAGCGGCGGCAGCTCGGGCGGGGGACCGCCGGAGCCGGGGGAGCACAACGGCCAGCGCTCGCCGAAGGCGCGCAGCGCGATCGAGCCCAGGACCGCCGCGACGAGCGACCCGGCGAGGATGCCGATCTTCGCCTGCTCGATGAGGTGCTCGTCGTCGAACGCGAGCTCGGCGATGAAGAGCGAGATCGTGAAGCCGATGCCGGCGAGGATCGCGCCGCCGAGGAGGTGGGAGTAGCGCACGCGCCCGGGCAGGTCGCCGAGACCGAGGCGCAGGGCGAGCGTCGCGGCGCCGAAGATGCCGATCGCGTTGCCCGCGACGAGCGCGACGGCGACCCCGATCGTCACGGGCGACGTCGCGGCGGTCCGTAGCGTCTCGGCGTCGAGGCGCACGCCCGCGTTGGCGAGCCCGAACACGGGGACGACGACGTACGCGCTCCACGGGTGCAGGACGCGCTGGAGGCGCTCGCTCGTGGGGACGGCGGCGCGCGCGGCGAGCTCGGTGAGGTGCTCGCGCTCCGCCGTCGTCTCCTGGGCGAGACGCTTGGCGTACTTCGGCACGACGGCGACGTCGACGGGTCGGGCGGCGCGCGACGGGACGAGCAGGCCCACGAGCACGCCGGCGAGCGTGGCGTGGACGCCGGAGGCGAACACGGCGCCCCACAGGGCGATCCCGACGAGCACGTACGGCGTCAGGCGCCACACGCCGAGCCACCGCAGGACGAGCAGCGCGGCGACGAGCACGCCCGCGACGAGCAGGCCGGGCAGCCAGAGGTCGTCGGTGTAGAAGAGGGCCATGACGGTGATCGCGCCGATGTCGTCCACGACGGCGAGGGTGAGGAGGAACAGCCGGAGCTGGTCGGGGCAGCGCGGGCCGAAGAGCGCGAGGATCCCCACGAGGAACGCCGTGTCGGTCGACATGACGATGCCCCAGCCGTGCTGCGCGGGCGACCCCGCGTTGAAGGCGAGGTAGATGAGCGCGGGCACGGCGAGCCCGCCGAGCGCGCCGAGCGCGGGGACGGCCACGGTGCGGCGGTTGCGCAGCTCGCCGGTGGTCACCTCGCGGTTGATCTCGAGCCCGATGACGAGGAAGAAGACGGCCATCGCGGCGTCGTTGACCCACTCGTGCAGGTTCATCTCGAACGTCCACGGCCCGACGTGCCAGCCCGCGGTCGTCGCCCACAGGTCCTCGTAGGCCCCGGACCACGCGGAGTTCGCCCAGACGAGCGCGACGACGGTCGCGGCGAGCAGCAGCACCGCGCCCCCGGCCTCGGTCGCGAGGAACGAGCGCAGCGAGGGCGCGACGGGCCGGAGCTGGAAGCGCAGCGGCGGTCCCGGCCGCGTGGGCACGCGGACGATCGGGAACGACGACGGCGGAGCGGGCTCGCTCAACGAAGGCCTCCGTGGGGACGGGGACGGGACGGGCACGACGCCACCGGGGACGTCGGGCCTGCGCGGTGACGACTTCTGTCAACTGTTCCGGGCGCGCGATGCTTCCGCAACGGGCACCAAGCCCTCGCCCAGCGCGGGTAGTCCACATGGTGGAAAAGTTCTTCCGAAACCCTTGTGCCGTGGATCACGCGCTGCTAGCGTCGAGAGTGCCAACGGCGGGCCCGGGCCGAGCGGACGCTCGGTGGTCGACGCGATCGATCCGACACCGGCAGCTACCTACCAGGCGGAAGTGAACAACTCGCCTGCAGCGGCCCGCCGGCCGTCTCCTCCTCGCTCACCGACGAGCCGGAAGCCGGAGACGGAGCACCCGGCGTCGCTGCCCGAACCGTGGAGACTCACCATGGACACTCTTGTCGTGGACGCAGCACACCTGGACCGAGCCGTCGCCCTCGCGGTCGACAGCGTCGCGAACGCCGGAGGCCCGTTCGGCGCCGTGATCGTCACCGCCGACGGGCAGGTCTTCGAGGGCAACAACCGGGTCACCCAGGACAACGACCCGACCGCCCACGCCGAGGTCACGGCCATCCGCCGCGCGTGCGCGGCCCTCGGCACGTTCGACCTCACCGGCGCGACGCTGTACTCGAGCTGCGAGCCGTGCCCCATGTGCCTCGCGTCGGCCCTCTGGGCGCGCGTGCAGACCGTCTACTACGCCGCCGACCGGTACGACGCCGCGCGCGCCGGCTTCGACGACGCCGAGTTCTACGACTTCTTCGCCGCGGACCCGGCCGACCGGAGCATGCAGGTCGTGCACGAGCGCACCGCCACCGCCACCGCGCCGTTCGACGCCTGGCGCGTCCTCGAGTCCCGGATCGAGTACTGACCGGCCACGGCCGGTCGGCACACGATCCCGCACGAAAGGGCACAAGGACGTGACTCTCCTCGGCACGCGGCGGGAGACCGCCGAGAACGACGCACGCGGCACCGGGCCGGCGACGGGCCCGCTCGACCGCTTCTTCCGGATCACCGAGCGCGGCTCGACCACGGGGCGCGAGCTCCGCGGCGGGCTGGTGACCTTCTTCGCGATGGCGTACATCGTCATCCTCAACCCCCTCATCCTCGGCGGGACGAGCGCCGAGAACGCGCCCGTGGACGTCGCGGGCGGGTGGCTCCAGACCGCGCAGGTCGGCGCGATGACCGGCCTCGCCGCCGGCGGCCTGACGATCCTCTTCGGCCTCGTCGCGAACCTCCCGTTCGCGCTCGCGGCCGGGCTGGGCATCAACTCGTTCCTCGCCGTCGCCGTCATCGGCGACGTGACGTGGCCCGAGGCGATGGGCCTCGTGCTCGTCAACGGCCTGCTCATCGTGCTGCTCGCGGTGACGGGCGCGCGGTCGGCGATCTTCAACGCCGTCCCGCGCCAGCTCAAGGCGGCCATCACCGTCGGCATCGGCCTGTTCATCGCGTTCATCGGCTTCGTCGACGCCGGGTTCGTCACGCGCACCCCGGGCGGGCCCCCGGTCCAGCTCGGCGACGGCGGGTCGATCACCTCCGTCCCGACGCTCGTGTTCGTCGTCGGCCTGCTCACCATGGGGATCCTCGTGGCGCGCAAGGTCAAGGGCGGGCTGCTCGTCGGCCTCGTCGCGACGACCGTCGTGGCGATCGTCGCGGAGTCCGTGCTCCACCTCGGTCCGGGGTCCGAGCAGAACCCCGGCGGCTGGCACCTCACCGTGCCGACGCTGCCGAGCTCGCTCGTCTCCGTGCCCGACCTCGGCCTGCTCGGGCAGTTCTCGTTCGGCGCGTTCGACCGGATCGGGGCGCTCGCGGCGACGATGCTCGTGTTCACGCTGTTCTTCACGAACTTCTTCGACGCGATGGGCACGATGACGGGCCTCGCGAAGCAGGGCGGGCTCGCCGACGCGGACGGGAACTTCCCGCGCATCAAGTCGGCGCTCGTGGTCGAGGGCGTCGGCGCGGTCGTCGGGGGCGCGACGTCGTCGTCGTCGAACACGGTGTTCGTCGACTCCGCGGCCGGCGTGGGCGAGGGCGCGCGGACCGGCCTCGCGTCCGTCGTCACGGGCAGCCTGTTCCTCGTCGCGATGTTCCTCACGCCGCTCACGGCCGTCGTCCCGATCGAGGTCGCGAGCGCGGTCCTCGTCGTCGTGGGCGCGATGATGATGCGCGAGATCAAGGAGATCGACCTCGGCGACTTCACCGTCGCGCTGCCCGTGTTCCTCACGGTCGTGACGATGCCGCTCACGTACTCGATCGCCAACGGCATCGGGATCGGGTTCGTCACGTGGGTCCTGCTGCGGACCGCGTGCGGGCGCGCGCGCGACGTCCACCCGCTCCTGTGGGTGGTCGCGGCCGGGTTCGTCGTGTACTTCGTGCGCGGTCCCCTGACCGCGGTCGTGGGAGGCTGAGCCTCGGCACGACCGCTCGGCCGACGGGCCACCCGCTCCTCCGGGTGGCCCGTCGGCGCGGGCGGTGCACGACGCGCGGACGGGAGGACGAGGCATGGCCGCGAGAGCACGCGTGAGCGTCGACGAGCACCGCGCGGACGTCGCGGCGCTGCTCGCGCCGCTCGTGGAGGCGGCCCGACGGCGGGAGCGCACCGACGTCGTCGTGCTCGCCGAGGCGCTCGGCCGGGTCCTCGCCGGGGACCTCGTGGCCCCCGTGCCCGTCCCGCTGTTCCGCAACTCCCAGATGGACGGGTACGCGGTCCGGGCCGCCGACGTGGCGGGTGCGAGCCCAGAGGCGCCGGCCCGGCTCGCCGTGGCCGCCGAGATCCCCGCGGCCCCGGGCGTCCCGCCCCGGCTCGCGCCGGGCACCGCGGCGCGCATCATGACCGGCGCCCCCGTCCCCGAGGGCGCCGACGCCGTCGTCCCCGTCGAGGACACGGCCGCCGGGTCGTTCGCCGCGACGCCCGCCGCGGACGAGGTCGCGGTGCACGTGCCCCGGGCGCCGGGCGACTTCGTGCGCGACGCGGGCTCCGACGTCCGGGCCGGCGACGTGCTCCTGCCCGACGGGACCGTGCTCGCGCCCCACCACCTCGCCGCAGCCGCGGCGTGCGGGGTGGGCGGCGTGCCCGTCGTCGCGCGCCCGCGCGTCGCCGTCCTGTCGACGGGCTCCGAGCTCGTCGGGCCCGGCGACGTGCCGGGGCCGGGGCAGGTGTTCGACGCCAACGCGGACGCGCTCGGCACGGCCGTGCGGCGCGCGGGCGGCGACGTCGTGCTCACCGCGCGCTGCGGCGACGACCCCGCCCGGTTCGCCGCGGTGCTCGCCGAGGCGGCCGGCGCCGCGGACCTCGTGCTCACGTCGGGCGGCGTGTCCCAGGGCGCGTACGAGGTGGTCAAGGACGTGCTCGGCGGGGCGGGTGCCGGCGTGAAATTCCGCTCCGTCGCGATGCAGCCGGGCGGGCCCCAGGGCTTCGGCACCGTGCACGGGACCCCGGTCCTCACGTTCCCCGGCAATCCCGTGAGCGCGCAGGTCTCGTTCGCGATGTTCCTCCGCGAGCCGCTGGAGCGCGCCGCGGGGCTGCCCGCCGTGGACCGCGTGCGCACCGCCGTCCTCGCCGACGCCGTCGTGTCGCCCGCGGGGAGGCGTCAGCTCCTGCGGGGGGCGAGCAGGCCCGACGGCACGGTCCGCGTCGTCGGGGGAGCGGGGTCGCACCTCGTCGCGTCGATGGCGCGTGCGGACGTGCTCGTGGACGTCCCCGCGGACGTGACAGAGTGGGCCGTCGGGACCGAGGTGGAGGTGCGGGAGCTGTGACCGAGACGCAGGACGTGAGCCGCGTGACGACCGACGTGCTCGACGACGCGGTGTCGCGCGCGGTCGAGGACGCCGTGGCGAGCCCGGAGTACGGCGCGGTCGTCACGTTCCGCGGGGTCGTGCGCGACGTCGACGGCGGCCGCGGCGTGACCCGGCTCGACTACGAGGCGCACCCGGACGCGACCGCGGTGATCCGGCGGTGCGTCGCGGGCGTCGCCGCCGAGACGGGCTTGCGCGTGGCCGCCGTCCACCGGTACGGGAACCTGGAGATCGGCGACGTCGCGCTCGTCGCGGCGGCGGCCGCGGGCCACCGGCGCGAGGCGTTCGAGGCCTGCTCGCTGCTCGTCGAGCGCATCAAGGCCGAGGTGCCCATCTGGAAGCGGCAGCACTTCGACGACGGCGTCTCGGAGTGGGTCGGTCTCTGACCTCCGGGTCGTCCGGCGTCGCGCGCCGTCAGCGCGTGGCGGGACGGTTGTCCAGCAGCATCCCGACGCACAGGCCGACGGCCGTGCCGAGCACGAGGCCGAACCAGCTCAGCACGACGGTCCCGACGACCGCGCCGATCGCCGCGCCCAGGACGCTCCGCGTGCCGGCCTTCCAGGAGTCGGACCGCTCGTCGGTCCGGTAGATCGGCAGCGCCGAGCCGCTGTTGTCCAGGGTGGTCGCGGTGGCGTGGTCGGTGGAGGAGGAGGGGCGGTTCGTGGGGGCGGGGGAGATCGTCGTCACGACATCCATGGTAGGAAGCCGTGCCCGATCTGACCTGGGGCGATGCGCCGAGGTGAGCGGCTTCACCCTATGATCTGCGCCACCCGTCAGCCGCCGATCGCGCCCATGCTGCGCGACGTGGCGGCGAACGCGTCGGCGGCGAGCGTCGGGGCGTCGCTGCCGTGCGCGAGGGGCTTGCGCCACATGGCGCCCTGCCACGCGCGGGCGAGGGCGTCGTCGCGCGCGTCCTCGTCGAGGTCCGTCGCGCGCAGGATCGCGCGCAGGTCGGTCTCGTCGTCGCCGAACAGGCACGAGCGGACGGTGCCCTCGGCGGTGAGCCGGGTGCGGTCGCACGCGCCGCAGAACGAGCGCGTCACGGACGCGATGATGCCGACGGTCTGCGGGCCGCCGTCGACGAGCCACTCCTCGGCGGGGGCGGACGGGTCGTCGCGGCCGACCTCGAGCAGGTCGAAGCGGCGCCCGAGCACGTCGAGCAGGTCCGTCGCGGAGACGAGGTCGTCGCGCGTCCAGCGGCCGTCGGCGTCGAGCGGCATCTGCTCGATGAAGCGCAGGTGGCAGCCGTGGTCGACGGCCCACGCCAGCAGGTCCGCCGCGCCCGCCAGCGTCTCCGGCATGAGCACCGCGTTGAGCTTGACGGGGGCGAGTCCGGCGGCGAGCGCGGCGCGGATCCCGGCGAGCACGTCGGGCAGCCGGTCGCGGCGCGTGAGCCGCGCGAAGTGCGCCCGGTCCACGGAGTCGAGCGAGATGTTGACGCGGTCGAGCCCGGCGTCGACGAGCTCGTGGACGCGCTTGTCGAGGCCGATCGCGTTCGTGGTCAGGGAGAGCGACACGTCGGGCGCGGCCGCGCGCGCGGCGCGCAGGATGTCGGCGAGGTCGCGGCGCATGAGGGGCTCGCCGCCCGTGAACCGGACGTCGGTGATGCCGAGCCGTCCGACCGCGACGCGCACGACCCGGCCGATCTCCGCGGGCGTGAGGAGGTCCTCGCGCGGGATCGCGGGCAGGCCCTCGGCGGGCATGCAGTACGTGCAGCGCAGCGAGCACTTCTCCGTGATCGAGATGCGCAGGTCGCGGGCCACGCGGCCGTAGCGGTCGACGAGCGCGTCCGTCGCGGGGCGCTCCGGGGCGAGGGCCGACGTCGCGTCGGCGGGCGCGCCCCGACGCAGCCTGGGCATCCCGAGCGAGACCGCGGTCATGGCCCGATCGTAGACGCACCGTGGGCCGCGGCCGTGACCGCGGCCACCGCGCGTGCTAGCGTGGAGTCCGTCGGATGGAAGTGTTCTTCCATTCAGCGGAACATCTCTCCTGGCAGCGAGAGCGATCCAAGGGCGGATTCAAGCCCTGCGCCCCGGGCGCGTCGCCGACGACGCGCGACCGGGCACGCAGGGGACTCACCGCAAGGGTTCACTGGAGAGGACGCCGGTACGCCGGCACCCTGGCGGAAGCGAGGCCCACGATGCTCCACATCGTCGACCGGCTCGTCCCGTGGCTCGGCCCGGGGCAGCCCCCGTTCGCCGTCGCGACCGTGGTCGCGGCGTCGGGCTCCGTGCCGCGGCCGGTCGGGACCGCGATGGCCGTGCGCGCCGACGGCGCCGTGCTGGGCAGCCTCTCCGGCGGGTGCGTCGAGGGCGCGGTGCACGACGCGGCGCTCGACGCGATCGCGACCGGGCAGAGCCGCCGCGAGACCTTCGGCTACAGCGACGCCGACGCGTTCGCCGTCGGCCTGAGCTGCGGCGGCACGCTCGACGTGCACGTCCAGCCGGTCCTCCCCGGCGACGACGCGGCCCGCGCCCTCGCGACGCTCGCCGCGTCGACGGCGGACCCGGGCTCGCTCGGCGCGGCCCCCGTGGCGCTCGTGCGCCGGATCGACGGCCCGGCCCGCACGGCCGTGGTCGTCGACGACCCGGCCCGTGCCGACGAGGCGACCGTCGCCGCCGCGCTGCACGACGTCGTCGGCGAGGCCGCGACCGGCGCCGCGGCCGCGCAGGTCGTCGCCCTCCTGCACGCGGGCGGCACCGCGACCGTCCACGCCGCGCACGGCGCGCCGCGCCCGGGGACGACCGACGACGCGTGCGACGAGAGCGAGCCCGTGACGCTCCTCGTCGAGACCCGGCTGCCCGCACCACGCTTCCTCGTCTGCGGCGCCAACGACTTCGCGGGCGCGCTCGTGCGGCACGTGCGGCTCCTCGGCTACCGCGTCACCCTCGTCGACGCGCGCGAGGTGTTCGCCGACGCCCGGCGCTTCCCCGAGGCGGACGTCGTCGTGGAGTGGCCCGACCGGTACCTCGCGGCCGAGGCGGCCGCGGGACGCCTCGACGAGCGCTCCGCCGTCGCGGTGCTCACGCACGACGCCAAGTTCGACGTGCCGCTCCTGCGCCTCGCGCTCGACCTGCCGCTCGCGTACGTCGGCGCGATGGGCTCGCGCCGGTCGCACCGTCAGCGCGTCGAGGCGCTGCGCGCCGAGGGCGTCACCGACGCGGGGCTCGCGCGCCTGCGCTCGCCCATCGGCCTCGACCTCGGCGCCGTCACGCCCGAGGAGGTCGCCGTCTCCGTCGCCGCCGAGGTGGTCGCCGTGCGGCACGGGCGGGCGGACGTCGCGCCGCTGAGCCGCACCGACGGACCGATCCACGGCGCCGCGCCGTCCGCCCCCAACCCCGAGGAGGCCCCCTGATGGACCTGAGCACCGTCACCGACCTCGTCCCGACCGCCGACCCCGCCGACTGGCGCGAGGGCGACGCGTGGCTCGCGGGCGGCACCGTCCTGTTCTCCTACGGCAGCCAGACGCTGCGCCGCCTGCTCGACCTGACGAGCGCGGGCTGGCCCGCCCTCACCGTCACCGCCGACGGGCTCGAGATCGCCGCGACGTGCACCGTCGCCGAGCTGTACGCGTTCGAGGACACCGCGCAGGCCGCGCCCGTGCGCGAGCGGTGGACCGCGCTCGACCTCGTGCGCCCGTGCTGCGACAGCTTCGTCGCGTCGTTCAAGATCTGGAACACGTCGACCGTGGGCGGCAACGTCTGCACCTCGCTGCCCGCGGGCCCGATGACCTCGCTCACCGCGGCGCTCGACGGCGTCGCCGAGGTCTGGGGGCCGGGCGGGTCGCGCCGCACCCAGCCCGTCGCCGAGCTCGTCACGGGCGAGATGCGCAACACGCTCGCCCCGGGCGAGCTCCTGCGCGCGATCCACGTGCCCGACCACGCGCTGCGCGCGCGCACCGCGTTCCGGCGCCTGTCGCTGTCGAACCTCGGGCGCTCCGGCGTGCTGCTGATCGGCAGGGTCGACCCGGGCGACGCCGGAGGAGGGCTCGTCCTCACCGTCACCGCGTCGACCCGCCGGCCCGTGCAGCTGCGGTTCGCCGCGGACGCGCTCCCCACCGCCGACGACCTCGCGGCCGCGCTCGACGCCGCGATCCCCGCCGACCTCTACCACGACGACATCCACGGGCTGCCCGCGTGGCGCCGCGACATGACCTACCGCCTCGGCGAGGAGATCCGCTCCGAGCTCCTCACCGGGCCCGTCGACGCCACCACCCCGGACGGAGGCACCCGATGACCGCGCCCGACCCCCGCCCCACCCCGCCCGTGACGATCGACGGCCGCGCCGCCCAGGGCGAGCCCCGCCCGGGCCAGTGCCTGCGGACCTACCTGCGCGAGCAGGGCGCGCTCGGCGTGAAGAAGGGCTGCGACGCGGGCGACTGCGGCGCCTGCACCGTGCACGTCGACGGCGTCCCCGTGCACTCGTGCGTGTACCCGGCGCGGCGCGCCGCGGGCCACGAGGTCACGACGATCCAGGGCCTCGCCGCCACCGCGTGCCCCGGCGACGGGCCGGGCGCGGGCGCGTGCGACCACGACCCGCACGGCCCGGGCGACGCGCTGCACCCCGTGCAGCAGCAGTTCCTCGACGCGCAGGGCTTCCAGTGCGGGTTCTGCACCGCCGGGATGATCATGACCGCCGCGACGTTCGACGACGCGCAGCGCGAGAACCTGCCGCGCAACCTCAAGGGCAACCTGTGCCGCTGCACCGGGTACCGCGCGATCGAGGACGCGGTCCTCGGCCGCGGCGACACCACCGGCACCGCGCCCGGCACGGGCGAGCGACCGCCGTCGGGCGAGGAACGCGCGTTCGGGCAGGACGCCCCGGCCCCCGCGGGGCGCGGGGTCGTCACCGGGACGGTGCGGTACACGCTCGACGTGGACCCGGCCGACCACCCGGGCCTGCTGCACCTCAAGCTCG
Organism: Cellulosimicrobium composti; assembly: GCF_010287905.1. Taxonomy (NCBI): domain Bacteria; kingdom Bacillati; phylum Actinomycetota; class Actinomycetes; order Micrococcales; family Promicromonosporaceae; genus Cellulosimicrobium; species Cellulosimicrobium composti. The sequence continues at coordinate 38,096 of NZ_JAAFAN010000024.1, read as the reverse complement.
TGCGGTCCCCGCACGCCCACGCGCGCGTCGTCGCGATCGACACCGCGGACGCGCTCGCGGTGCCCGGCGTCCACGCCGTCCTCACGCACGAGGACGCGCCCGCGACCCGGTTCTCGACGGCGCAGCACGAGCTCTTCACGGACGACCCCGACGACACGCGGATCCTCGACGACGTCGTGCGGCACGTCGGGCAGCGGGTCGCCGCCGTCGTCGCCGACACCGTCGCGGCCGCCGAGGAGGGCGTGCGCCGCGTGCGCGTCGAGTACGAGGTGCTGCCCGCCGTCGTCGACCCCGAGGACGCGATGAAGCCGGGCGCGCCGCTCGTCCACCCCGAGCTCGACGCCACCGACGCGCGCGTGTCGCGGCCCGAGGCGAACGTCGTCGCCGAGGTGCACAGCGAGCTCGGCGACGTCGAGCGCGGGCTCGCCGAGGCCGACGTCGTGCACGAGGCCACCTACCGCACCCACCGCGTGCAGCACGCCGCGCTCGAGACGCACGGCGCCATCGCCTCGATCGACGAGGAGGGTCGCCTCGTCGTGCGGTCGTCCACCCAGGTGCCGTTCCTCGCGCGACGCCACCTCGCGCGCGTCCTCGACCTCGACCCGGACCGCGTGCGCGTCCTGTGCGAGCGCGTCGGCGGCGGGTTCGGAGGCAAGCAGGAGGTCCTCACCGAGGACGTCGCCGCGCTCGCCGCGCTGCGGCTCGGCCGGCCCGTCCAGCTCGAGCTCACGCGCAGCGAGCAGTTCACCGGCACGACGACGCGCCACCCGTTCCGCATCCGGGTGCGGGCGGGCGCACGCCGCGACGGCACGCTCACGGCCCTGCACCTCGACGTCCTGACGAACACCGGCGCGTACGGCAACCACGGCCCCGGCGTCATGTTCCACGGCTGCGGCGAGTCGCTCGCCGTGTACCGGTGCGAGAACAAGAAGGTCGACGCCCACTGCGTCTACACGAACACCGTGCCCGCGGGCGCGTTCCGCGGCTACGGGCTGTCGCAGATGATCTTCGCCGTCGAGTCCGCCGTCGACGAGCTCGCGCGACGGCTCGGCATGGACCCCGTCGAGCTGCGCCGCCGCAACGTCGTGCTCGACGGCGACCCCATGCTCTCGACGCACCCCACGCCCGAGGAGGACGTGCTCTACGGCAGCTACGGGCTCGACCAGTGCCTCGACCTCGCCGCCGACGCGCTCGAGCGCGGGCGCGCCCGCGACGTCGCCGCGTACGGCGCACGCCCCGACGGCCTGCCCGACCTCGGCCCCGAGTGGGGCGTCGGCGAGGGCACCGCGCTGTCCATGATCGACACCGTCCCGCCGCGCGGGCACTACTCCCACGCACGCGTGCGCCTGCGGGCCGACGGCGTCGTCGAGGCCGAGGTCGGGACCGCGGAGTTCGGCAACGGCACCACGACCGTGCACGCCCAGCTCGTCGCGACCGCGCTCGGGCAGGAGCCGGCCGCCGTCGTCGTGCGACAGTCCGACACCGACCTCGTCGAGCACGACACCGGCGCGTTCGGCTCCACCGGCACCGTCGTCGCGGGCAAGGCGTCCCTCGCCGCCGCGCAGGACCTCGCCGAGGCCGTGCTCAAGGCCGCCGCGGGCGTCACCGGGACCGCGCCCGAGCACTGCCGCCTCGTGCCCGGCGGCGTCGACTGCGCCGGCACCGTCCTGCCGCTCGCCGACGTCGCGCGCGCCGCCCACGGCAGCGGCGTCGACCTCGTCGCCGAGGGCCGCTGGGGCGGCACCCCGCGCTCCGTCGCGTTCAACGTGCACGGCTTCCGCGTCGCCGTCCACCGCGGCACCGGCGAGATCCGCATCCTGCAGTCCGTCCAGGCCGCCGACGCGGGCGAGGTCGTCAACCCGCGCCAGTGCCGCGGCCAGGTCGAGGGCGGCATCGCGCAGGCGCTCGGCGCGGCGCTGTACGAGAACGTGGTCGTCGACGGGACCGGCCGCGTGACGACCGACATCTTCCGCCAGTACCACCTGCCGACCTTCGCGGACACCCCGCGCAGCGAGGTCTACTTCGCGCGGACGTCGGACACGGTCGGGCCGATGGGGGCCAAGTCGATGAGCGAGAGCCCGTTCAACCCCGTCGCGCCCGCGCTCGCCAACGCGATCCGCGCCGCGACGGGCGTGCGGTTCACCGAGCTCCCGCTCGCGCGCGACCGGGTGTACCTGGGGATCAAGGAGGCCGCGGCTCGCTGACCGTGCTGGGGTCGGCGCCCGGGGGAGGGTCTCCTCCGGTCGTCGTGGGCGTCGGTGCGGTCGTCCCGTCCGTCAGTCGAGGAGGTCGAGGTCGGTCTCGGTGTCGAGGTCGCGGCCGTCGCCCGGGTGGTCGACGACGTCGACGAGGTCGGAGTGGGTGCGCAGGAAGTCGCGTGCGCCGTGGTCGCCGTGGGCGCTCGCGGCCGCGGGTGCGGCGAGCGCGGCGTCGACGACGAGCGGGTGCGCCCAGCGCGGGCGCGGGCCCGCCGTGACGTCCGGCACGACGGCGGCCGTCCAGCGCGACGCGGTCACGCGGCCGGGGCGGTGGGCCGCGAGGAGGCGCGCGACGTCGTCGGGACCGACGCCGGGCTGGTCCACGTGCGCCACGACGACGCGCGCGGGGGAGAGGTCGAGCGCGGCGGCGACGCCGACGCGCAGCGACGACGCCATGCCGGACTCCCAGGTGGGGTTGTCGACGACGTGGACGCGGGCGTCGTCGAGCGCCGCCGCGGCGCGCACCCGCGCGGCCTCGGCGCCGAGGACCACGACGACCGCGTCGCACCCGCCCGCGAGCAGCGTCGCGGTCGCGTGGTCCACGAGCGTGCCGCCGCGGTGGGGGAGCAGCGCCTTGGGGCCGCGCCCGAGCCGGGTCCCGGCGCCCGCGGCGAGCAGCACGGCGACGGTGCGCGGCAGGGGGTCGGTCGGCTCGGGCACCCGGCCAGGATAGGGCGCCGCGCGCCGCTGCGGCCGGGAGCGCCCCGGCCCCGGGCGCGTCCGTGGGAGCGGCGCGCGCCGTCGTCCGCGACGGTCCGGCGACCTGGCCTCTTGACCATCTCTTGGGGACTTCATCGGCGGGCCGGGGTGCCGCTATGCTCGGCGCGCCGGGACGGGGCCCGCCGGTCCTGACGCCGGCCCGGGTCCCGCCCGCACGACGAGCGAAGGAGTCCGGATGAGCTTCATGGAGAAGCTGCGCGGCCAGCTGATCGACATCATCGAGTTCCTCGACGAGAGCCGGGACACGATCGTCTGGCGCTTCCCGCGTCAGGGGAACGAGATCAAGAACCAGGCGAAGCTCGTCGTGCGCGAGGGCCAGACGGCGGTGTTCGTCAGCGAGGGTCGTCTCGCCGACGTGTTCGCCCCGGGCACGTACACGCTCGAGACGAAGAACCTGCCGATCCTGTCGACGATCCAGGGCTGGAAGTACGGGTTCAGCTCGCCGTTCAAGGCGGAGGTGTACTTCGTCGCGACGCGCCAGTTCACCGACCTCACGTGGGGCACCCAGAACCCCGTGATCCTGCGCGACCCCGAGCTCGGCGCCGTCCGCGTCCGCGCGTTCGGCACCTACGCGCTCCAGGTCGTCGACCCGTCGGCGCTCCTGCGCCAGCTCGTGGGCACCGACCCGCAGTTCCGCACGGACGAGATCGGCGACTACTTCCGCCGGCTCGTCGTCGGCCAGCTCGGTCCGGCTCTCGCCGAGACGGAGGTCGCCGCGATCGACCTCGCCGCGAACCAGCGCGAGATCGCCACGCGCCTGGCCGGCCAGCTCTCGGAGGACCTGTCCGAGTACGGCGTGACCGTCCCGCGCTTCGTCCTGGAGAACGTCTCGTTCCCGCCCGAGGTCGAGGCGGCGCTCGACAAGCGCACGCAGATGGCCGTCGTCGGGAACCTCGACCAGTACACGAAGTTCCAGGCGGCGAACGCGATCGAGGCCGCGGCCACGAACCCGGGCGGCGCGGGCGACGGGCTCGGGCTCGGCGCGGGGATGGGCATCGGTGCGGCCATGGGCCAGCAGCTCGCGCAGTCCCTCGGAGCCCCGGCCCAGCCCGCCGCGGCGCCGGCGGCGCCGCCCGCCGGGCCCCCGCCGCTGCCCGGCGCCGGGTCGCCCTGGTACTGGGCCGTCGGCGGCACGCAGGCGGGCCCCGGCAGCGTCGCCGACCTCGGGGCGCGCGTCCGCGCCGGCGAGGTCACGCGCGACTCGCTCGTGTGGCAGGAGGGCATGGCCGCGTGGACGCCGGCCGGGCAGGTCCCGGCGCTCGCGTCGCTGTTCGCCGCGACCCCGCCGCCCCTGCCGTGAGCGACACCCAGGACGCGCTCGTCCGCACGCGCTGCGACGCGTGCGGGTCGCAGCTCGCGTACGCGCCGGGCACGCAGCACCTGCGCTGCGTCGCGTGCGGCGGGACGGTCGCGATCGAGCACGCGCCCGGCGACGCGGTCGACGAGCACTCGTTCGACGCGTGGGCCGCGGCGCAGGGCGGCGTGCGCGCCGGGATCCTCGACGCCCGGACGCTCGTGTGCGACGGGTGCGGCGCCACGACGCAGGGCACCGACCTGTCGCTCGCGTGCCGGTTCTGCGGCGGGCACCTCGTCGCCGCGGCCGAGACCGACGGGCTCGTGCAGCCCGAGGCCGTCGTCCCGTTCGCGGTCGAGCAGGCCCAGGCGCGCGAGGCGTTCCGGCGCTGGGTCCGCTCGCGGTGGTTCGCGCCGCGCGAGCTGAAGAAGGTCGGGGACACCGAGTCGCTCCACGGGTCGTACGTGCCGCACTGGACGTTCGACGCGCGTACCTCGTCCGCCTACACGGGACAGCGGGGCGACGCGTACTGGGTCACCGTCAAGAACGGCGACGAGGAGCGCCAGGAGCGTCGCGTGAGCTGGACGCCGGTCGCGGGACGTGTCGCGCGCGACTTCGACGACGTGCTCGTGCCCGCGTCCTCCCAGGTGCCCGAGCGCGACCTCGCCCGGCTCGGGCCGTGGCCGCTCGCGCGGGCCGTGCCGTTCCGCCCCGAGTACCTCGCCGGGTTCGCGGCGGCGCGCTACGACGTCGAGCCGCCCGCGGGCCTCGCGCATGCCAAGGAGAGGATGGCGACGGTCATCCGCGACGACGTCGAGCGCGACATCGGGGGCGACGAGCAGCGCGTCGGCTCGGTCCGCACCACGTACGCGGACGTGATGTTCAAGCTCGTGCTCCTGCCGCTGTGGATCGCGACGTACGTGTACGCGGGCGCGCAGTGGCAGGTCATGGTCAACGCGAACACGGGCCAGGTGATCGGGCGCCGTCCCTACAGCGTCGGCAAGATCGTGCTCGCCGTCCTCGCGGGACTGCTCGTCGTGGCGGCGGTCGTCTGGTGGTACGTGCGCTCGCAGACGTGAGCTCAGGCGTCCCGGCGCGCGTCGTACGCGCGCTGGGACGCCTCGACCTCGCCCACCGCGCCCTCCAGGACGTCGATGAGGTCCGCGAGGCGGTCCGCGACGCGCCGACCGAGGTCGGTGAGGGAGTACTCGACGTGGGGCGGGATCGTCGCCCGCACCTCGCGCACGACGATCCCGTCGCGCTCGAGCGCCTGGAGCGTCTGGGCGAGCATCTTCTCGCTCACGCCGTCGATCCGGCGCCGCAGCGCGTTGAAGCGCACCGCGCCGTCGCGCAGCCCGGCGACGGTGAGCACGCCCCAGCGCCCCGTCACGGCCGCGAGGACGTGCCGCGAGGTGCAGTCGCGCTGGAAGACGTCGGCCACCATCGCGTCGGTGGGTCCGCCGTCCTCGACGGGGGGCGCGTCGGTCGTCATCGCCCCAGGATACGGCGCTGCGGCGCAGCCAGCGCTGTGACCTTCACAGCACAGGCTATGGGTTGGCACTGTCGAAAAGTAAGTGCATGCTGGAGGTCGCGGCCGTCCGGCCGCCGTCACGCACCACAAGGAGCCACGCATGTCCGTCGCCGTCACCGGAGCCAGCGGTCACCTCGGCCGCCTCGTCGTCGAGTCCCTCCTCGCCCGGGGCGCTGACCCCTCCCGGGTCGTCGCCCTCGCGCGCACCACCGCGCGGGCCGCCGACCTCGCCGACCGCGGCGTCGAGGTCCGCGAGGCCGACTACGCCCGCCCGGACACGCTCGCGCCGGCGCTCGCGGGCGTCGACGTCCTCGTGCTGGTCTCGGGCTCCGAGGTCGGGCGGCGCGTCGAGCAGCACCGCAACGTCGTCGAGGCCGCCCGGGCGGCCGGGGTCGCGCGCGTGGTCTACACGAGCGCGCCGCGCGCCACGACGTCGGCCCTCGTCCTCGCCCCCGAGCACAGGGCGACCGAGGAGCTGCTCGCCGCGTCGGGGCTCGCCACGACGGTGCTGCGCAACAACTGGTACACGGAGAACTACGTCGGCGACGTGCTCGCGGCCCGCGAGACCGGCGAGATCGTGTCGAGCGCGGGCGACGGCCGCGTCGCGAGCGCGAGCCGCGCGGACTACGCCGAGGCCGCGGCCGTCGTCGCCCTCGCGGCGCACGAGGACGCCGCCGCGCACGCCGGCGCGGTGTACGAGCTCGGGGGCGACGTCGCGTGGACGTTCGACGACCTCGCCGCCGCCGCGGCCGAGGTCCTGGGTCGCCCCGTGACGTACCGGCGCGTGTCGTCCGACGAGCGGCGCGAGCTGTTGCTCGCGGCGGGGCTCGACGCGGGCACGGCCGGGTTCGTCGTCACGATGGACGGCGACATCCGCGACGGGCTGCTCGCCGAGACGACGGGCGACCTGCGCCGTCTGCTCGGCCGCCCGACGACGCCGCTCGTCGACGGCCTGCGGGCCGCCGTCGCGCAGGGCTGAGCCGGCGGTCGCGGCCGTCCGGGACGCCGGGCGGCCGCCCGGGGGCGTCCGTCAGTGGGACGCCTTGACCACGAGCACCGGGACGGGGGAGTCGAGCAGCACGCGCTGCGTCGTGCTCCCGAGCAGGAACTTGCCCACGGGCGAGCGCTTGCGAGCGCCCACGACGACGACGTCGGGCGTCGTGCGCTCGGCCGCGCCGACGATGGCCTCGGCCGGGTCGACGTGCTCCGGGCGGTAGGAGATCTCGGGTCGGGCGACCTCGGCGGGGAGCGTGTCGAGGAGGTGCGCGAGGCTCGCGGGCACGCCCGCGTCGGCGTCCTGGGGCGTGAGGACGAGGACCGCGAGGTCGGTCGCGCGGTGGACCGCCTCGGCGACGGCCGCCCGGAACGCGGTCTCGCCCTGCGGGGAGTCGTTGTACGCCACGAGGACGGTCATCGCGAGGGGCCCTTCCGTCATTCCGTCGTGCTGCGGTTGAACTCTCTCACAGGGCGGCGTCGGTTGCGCTCCGGCGGGACCGCGGGGCGCCGCGACCGGCGAGCACCGCGTCCGGGACGGTGAGCGTGGGGGGCAGCAGGGGTGGGACGACGTCGCGCAGGACCGCCTCGACCTCCCGGCGCCGGCGCGCGCCGAGGCGCTCCGCGGGCGCGGTGACGCTCACGGCCGCGACGGACTGACCGCCCCGCAGGACCGGGATGGCGACGCAGCTGATCCCCGGCTCGTTCTCCTCCGTCTCCGTCGCGAAACCGCTCGCGCGGGTCGCCTCGCACGTCTCCCGGAGCGCGGCGGGGGAGACCGGGTGGTCGTCCGGAGCGGCGGCGGCGTACCAGGCGAGCGCGTCGTCGTCGAGCGGGCGGTGGGCGAGCAGCGCGCGGCCGAGCGCGGTGGTCGCGGCGGGGCGGCGCCGCCCGACGGCGGACCACACGCGCACGGCGCGCGCGGGCTCGACCTTGTCGAGGTAGACGATCTCGGTCCCGGCGAGCGCGCCGAGGTGCACGAGCTCGTCGGTCGCCCGGCACACCGCGACGAGCGCGGGGTGCAGGAGGGCGGGGAGGTTCTCCTCGCCGAGGTAGACGGTCGCGAGCGCGGTCGCGGCGGGCCCGAGCCGGTAGTCGCCGGTCGTGGCGTCCTGCTCGGCCCAGCCGCGGTACCGCAGGGCCGCGAGCGTGCGGTGCAGCGACGCCTTGTGCAGGCCGAGGGAGCGCGCCAGGTCGCCGAGCGCGACGCCGGCGGGTCCGGCCGCGGCGAGCGCCTCGAGCGCCACGAGCGCCTTGTCCACGCTCCCGAGCGGGCTCGCGTGCCCGGCGGGCGCGGCGTCGTCGTCGCGCCCGCCACCGCCCGGCGTGGTCCCGGCTTCCGCCATCGCCGCTCCTTCGCCTAGGGTGTTCCGTAGTGAACAACGAGCGTTCACCATAGCGAAACGGAGTGAGGATGTCATCCCCAGCACCCCTGGAGGCGATCGCCCGGGCCCGCGTCGTGCCGGTCGTCGTCGTCGACGACGCGGCGCAGGGCGTGCTCGTCGCGAGCGCGCTGCGCGACGGCGGCCTGCCCGTCGCGGAGGTCACGTTCCGTACCGCCGGGGCGCGCGCGGCGATCGAGGCGGTCGCGCGCGAGGTGCCCGAGGTGCTCGTGGGCGCCGGGACCGTGGTGACCGCGGCCCAGGTCGACGAGGCCGTCGAGGCCGGGGCGCGCTTCCTCGTCTCGCCCGGGCTCTCGGCCACCGTCGTCGGCCGGGCGCAGGAGCTCGGCGTGCCGGTCCTGCCGGGGGTCGCGACGCCGTCGGACGTCATCGCCGCGCTCGACCTCGGCCTCGACGCCGTGAAGCTCTTCCCGGCGAACGTCCTCGGCGGGCCGGCCGCCGTGAAGGCGCTCTCGGCGCCCTTCCCCGGCCTGCGGTTCGTCCCGACCGGGGGCGTGGGGGCCGCCGACCTGCTCGACTACCTCGCGCTGCCCGCCGTGCTGGCCGCAGGCGGCTCGTGGATGGTCGAGGCGTCGCTCGCGCGCGCGGGCGATGCCGCCGAGATCACCCGCCGCACGCGCGAGGCCGTCGCGCTCGCCGCCACCGCCCCCCGCCCCGCCGAAGGAGCCTGACCATGACCGACACCGCCGCCGCGTCCGCCCCGGCCCCGCTCGCCGTCCGCCCCGCCGCCGAGTGCGCCTACGACGTCGTCGCCCTCGGGGAGGTCATGCTGCGCCTCGACCCGGGGGAGCGCCGCATCAGGACGGCCCGCCGCTTCGACGTGTGGGAGGGCGGGGGCGAGTACAACGTGGCGCGGGGCCTGCGCCGCGCGTTCGGCCTCCGCGGCGCGATCGTCACCGCGCTCGCCGACAACGAGGTCGGGCGCCTCGTCGAGGACCTCGTGCTCACCGGCGGGCTCGACACGCGCTGGGTGCAGTGGCGCCCGTACGACGGCATCGGTCGCACGGTGCGCAACGGCCTGAACTTCACCGAGCGCGGGTTCGGGGTGCGCGGCGCGGTCGGCGTCTCCGACCGCGGGAACACCGCGATCGCGCAGCTGCGCCCGGAGGACGTCGACTGGGACGACGTGTTCGGCCGTGGCGTGCGCTGGTTCCACACCGGCGGGATCTTCGCCGCGCTCTCGGCGTCGACGGCGGAGGTCGCCGAGGCGGCCATGGCCGCCGCGCGCCGTCACGGCACGGTCGTCTCCTACGACCTCAACTACCGGCCCTCGCTGTGGACGGGCATCGGCGGCGTCGAGCGCGCCCAGGAGGTGAACCGCCGCCTCGCACGGTACGTCGACGTGATGATCGGCAACGAGGAGGACTTCACCGCGTCGCTCGGGTTCGAGGTGGAGGGCGTGGACGAGAGCCTCACCGACCTCGACACCGCGGCGTTCCGCGCGATGATCACGCGCGCGGCCGAGGAGTACCCGAACTTCCAGGTCGTCGCGACGACGCTGCGCGCGGTGCGCACCGCGACCGTCAACGACTGGGGCGCGATCGCGTGGTCGCGCGTGCAGGGGTTCGCGGAGGCGACGCACCGTCCCGGCCTGGAGATCCTCGACCGCGTGGGCGGCGGCGACTCGTTCGCGTCCGGGCTCGCGTACGGGCTCATGGAGCTCGGCTCGATCCAGGAGGCGGTCGAGTACGGTGCCGCGCACGGCGCGCTGGCGATGACGACGCCCGGCGACACGTCGACGGCGTCGCTCGCCGAGGTCCGCGCGCTCGCCTCGGGCGGTAGCGCGCGTGTGCAGCGCTGACCCGCGTGCGCGGGGCGGGTCGCGGGCCGTCGGTCCCGCTCCGCGTTCGGACTCCCGTCGCACCCCCCGCCCGCGCCCGCGCGACGCCCCGCCGTCTGCGCGTTCTGCGCGTTCCAGGCATCTCGGGCGGCGCGCGCGGCCCGGGGTTAGGGTGGACGCGCGGTCGCGGGGGCAGCTCGGGAGGTGGACGTGTCGGGACGGGAGTCGCTCGCGCCGAGCCTGCCCCGACGGCGCGTCGATCCCGCCCTCGACCTGGCGCGTGCCGTGGAGCACGCGCGGATCCTGCGGGGCGCCGGCGACGCCGCCGGGGCCGCTCGCGTCCTCGACCGCGCGTTCGACGCCGAGGGCGTCCGCGCCCGCACCGTGTCCGAGCCCCTGCGGTTCCGCGCGCTCGTGCTGCGCGCCGACCTCGCGCTGCGCCTGCACGACGACGCCGGGGCGGCCCGGTTCCTCGCGGGCGCCGAGGCCCTCCCGCTGCTCGCCGACGCGCTCGCGGCCCTCGACGACGAGCGGCACCTCGCCGAGGAGCTGCGCGAGCAGCTCGGCGCGGACGAGGGCTGAGCGGACGAGGACGGGCGACGCCGCCGCGCGGGAACCCCGGCGGGTGGCGGCACGTTGGACTGCCAGCACCGCGCGACGAGCCGTGCGGACGACGACGCCCACCCGAGCGGAGGACCTCCATGCTGTGCCCCATCGACCAGAGCGTGCTCGTCATGACCGAGCGCAAGGGCGTGGAGATCGACTACTGCCCGACGTGCCGCGGCGTCTGGCTCGACCGCGGTGAGCTCGACAAGATCATCGACCGCTCGCTCGAGAGCGAGATCGCGGCGGAGGTCGCCGGGCCCGCGGCGGCCGCGCCGCCGGCGCCCGCCCCCACGTCGTACCCGCCGGCGCCCGCCCCCGCCTACGGCTCACCCCGGCCCGACGCGCGGCACGACGACCGGCGCTACGACGACCGCGACCGCTACCGCGACGACCGCTACCGCGACGACCGGGACCGACGCGACGACGGGCGCGACGGGGACGATCCCCGCTACCGGAAGCGCAGGAAGAAGGAGTCGTGGCTCGAGGACCTCTTCGACTTCTGACGCGGGCCGTGGTCGACTGTGCCGCGTGACCGTCCTCGACACGTTCTCGCTCGCCGGCCGCACGGCCCTGCTCACGGGCGGGAGCCGCGGCATCGGGAAGTCCGTGGCCCGCGCGCTCGGCGAGGCGGGAGCGCGCGTGGCGCTGACCGCGACGACCGCCGTCGCCGCCGAGGAGGCCGCGGCCGCACTGGCGGCGGACGGCATCGAGGCCCGCGGCTACGCGCTCGACGTGACGGACCGTGACCAGGTGGACGACGTCGTCGCGCGCGCGGCGGCGGACCTCGGCACGGTCGACCTGCTCGTCAACAACGCGGGCGTGTCCATCGGCGGCGCGGCGCTCGAGATCGGTGACGACGTGTGGCACCGCACGCTCGCGACGAACCTCGACGGCGTCTGGTACTGCTCGCGCGCCGTCGCCCGGTCGCTCGTCGCGCAGGGCCGGCCCGGCACGATCGTCAACGTGGGCTCGATCTCCGCGTCGATCGTCAACCGGCCGCGGTGGCAGCCCGCCTACCTGGCGTCCAAGGCCGCGGTGCACCAGCTCACCAAGGGCCTCGCCGCGGAGTGGGCCCCGCACGGCATCCGCGTGAACGCCGTCGCGCCGGGGTACGTGCGCACCGAGGCGTCGCCCGTGGACCGGCCCGAGTACTACGACGACTGCGTCGCCCCGGCCGCGATGCGGCGCTGGGCCGAGCCCGAGGAGATCGGCCCGCCCGTCGTGTTCCTCGCCAGCGCCGCGTCGAGCTTCATGACGGGCGCCGTCGTCACGGTCGACGGCGGGTACACGCTCTTCTGAGCGGCGCCCCGGGCTCGCCCGGCCGCGGACCGGTCGCCCGCGCGGCGCGGGCGGCGCGCCGGGCTAGGCTCGGTCCCCGTGCGCGCAGTCCTGAGCCGGTGGGTCGACCCGTTCGTCGTCACGCTGCTCGTCGTGCTCGTGCTCGGGCTGGTGCTCCCCGTCGGGCCGGGCGCGCAGCGCGTGGTCGACGCGGTGGCCGACGTCGCGGTGACCGTCCTCTTCCTCGTCTACGGCATGCGCCTGTCCACGCGCGAGGTCTGGGCAGGTCTGCGCAACTGGCGCCTGCAGGGCGGGATCCTCGCCGCGACGTACGTCGTGTTCCCCGTGCTCGGGATCGTCACGGCGTGGGCGGTCGAGCCGCTCGTCGGGGCGCCGCTCGCCGCGGGCGTGCTCTACCTGTCCCTGCTCCCGTCGACGGTGCAGTCGTCGGTCGCGTTCACGTCCGTCGCGCGCGGGAACGTGGCGGGCGCGATCTGCGGGGCCACGGTGTCCAACGTCGCGGGCATGGTGGTCACGCCCCTGCTCGTGCTGTGGCTCATGACCGGCGCGGACGGGGGCGCCGACGCCCCGAGCGGCGGCCTCGGCGGCCTGCGCACGGTGCTGCTGCAGCTCCTGCTTCCGTTCGTCGTCGGTCAGCTCGTGCAGCCGTGGGTCGGCGACTGGATCCGTGCTCGCCGGTGGCTCACGCTCGGCGTGGACCGCGGCACGATCCTCGTCGTCGTGTTCGGCGCCGTCGCGGCGGCGACGTCGGCGGGCGTGTGGTCGAGCGTGTCCGGGTGGTCGGTCGTCGCGCTGCTCGTCGTGAGCGCGCTCGTGCTCGCCGTGATGCTCGCGCTCACGTGGTGGGGCGGTGCCGCGCTACGCCTGTCCACCGAGGACCGCGTCGCGCTGCTCATGTGCGGGTCCAAGAAGTCGCTCGCGACGGGCCTGCCGATGGCCGCGGTGCTGTTCCCCGTCGCCGTCGCGGGCGTGGTCGCCGTGCCGGTCATCGTGTTCCACCAGCTGCAGCTCGTCGTCTGCGCGGTCCTGGCGCGACGCCTGGCCCTCCGAGACTGACGCCCATGACCCGACCGACGCCGACCATGCGGAGGTGGCCCGTCGCGGCGGCCGGGCGGGCGACGACCGCATGTTCGGCGGGTCCGGACGGGCCTCCCGTCAGCCGCGGGCCGCTACCTGCTCGCGCACCTGGCGCTTGGCGCGCGTGAGCATCCCGTTCATGCCGCCGATGCGCAGCGGGCTCACCGCGCGCGTCAGGCCGATCGACATGGGGAAGTCGTCCGGCACGTCGAGCACCTCCTGCACCGTCAGGCCGGAGAGGCCCTGCGCGAGGATCGACGCGAACCCGCGCGTCGTCGGCGCCTCGGCCGGCGCGGTCGCGTAGAAGTGCACGACGCCCGCGTCGTCGACCTCCGCGAACGCGCGCACGGGGGACTGGCACTCCTCGATGTGCTCCAGCAGCCCGGGCGCGCTCGCGTAGCGCTCCGGGAGGTCGGGCAGCTCGTTCGCGAACTCGAGCAGGAGCTGGAGACGCTCGCGCTCCGGCAGCGCGAGGAAGTCCTCGCGGATCTCCGCGAGAGCCGCGGGCAGGGACGGGGCGTCGGACGAGGAGCTCATGGTGTCGATCCTTGCATCGGGGGCGGGCGACCGGGACTCGGTCCCACCGTGCGGAACGCCCGGCGTGCGCCCCGTATGCCCGCGGACGCCGACGGCGCGCGGCGCGCCCCACGAGGGAGCGGGCCGCGCGCCGTCGGGCACGCGCGGGACGCGGGTCAGTTGAGCGACGCCGGGGCCTCGCCGGGCTCCTCGCCCTTGACGATCGGCACGCGCACCGCGTTGCCCCACTCGGTCCACGAGCCGTCGTAGTTGCGGACCTTGTCGAAGCCGAGCAGGTAGGTCAGCGCGAACCACGTGTGGCTCGACCGCTCGCCGATGCGGCAGTACGTGACGACCTCGTCGTCCGTCGCGAGGCCGAGGCCGCCCTCCTGGTAGATCGCCTCGAGCTGCTCGCGCGACTTGTACGTGCCGTCCTCGGCGACCGCGGTCGCCCACGGGACGTTGCGCGCCGTCGGGATGTGTCCGCCGCGCAGCACGCCCTCCTCCGGGTAGTCCGGGATGTGCAGGCGCTCGCCCGTGTACTCCTGCGGGGAGCGGATGTCGACGAGCGGGCCGTTGCCGATGTGCGCGAGGACGTCCTCCTTGAACGCGCGGATCGTCACGTCGTCGCGCTCGACGACCGGGTACTCCACGGCCTCGGGCGCCGGGACGTCCGTCGTGATCTCGCGGCCCTCCGCGATCCACTTGCCGCGGCCGCCGTCGAGCAGGCGCACGTCCTCGTGGCCGAACAGCGTGAAGACCCACGCCGCGTACGCGGCCCACCAGTTGTTCTTGTCGCCGTAGACGACGATCGTCGTGTCGCGCGCGATGCCCTTGCTGCCGAGGAGCTGGGCGAAGCCCTTGCCGTCGATGTAGTCGCGCGTGTCGGGGTCGTTGAGGTCGGTGTGCCAGTCGATCTTCACCGCGCCCGGGATGTGACCGGTCTCGTAGAGCAGCACGTCCTCGTCCGACTCGACGACGACGATGCCCGGCTGCCCGAGGTGCTCGGCGAGCCAGTCGGTGCTCACGAGGCGGTCGGGGTGGGCGTACTGGCTGATCTTCTCGCTGGTGTCGAGGGGTGCGGGCATGGTGTCCTCCGTGCGCGGGTGAAGGGTGGTCCGTCCGAGCGTCAGGCTAGGTCTGCTGTCCGCATCACGGAAGGCCCGTCGCGCATGCTGAGACTGTGTAAACGCACGCAGCGGACGGTCGTGCGAGCCCCTCCGGCCGCCCGACCGGGCCGTCAGCCGAGGAGCTCGCGCGTCGCGTCGCCGAGCGCGCGGTCCAGGATCGCCAGCCCGAGGTCGAGCTCCTCCTCGCTCACCGTGAGCGGCGGCGCGATGCGGAACACGCCGCCCATCCCGCGCAGCTGCACGACGTTCATGTGGAGCCCGAGCTCGAGCGCCCGCCGCGTGACCAGGGCGCCGAGGTCGTCGGCGCCCTCCTTGGTCTCGCGGTCCCGCACGAGCTCGATGCCCTGGAGCAGGCCCCGCCCGCGCACGTCGCCGATCGCGGCGTGGCGGTCCTGGAGGTCGAGGAGGCCCGCGCGCAGGCGGTCGCCCAGCACGCGCACCCGGTCGTCCATGCGCTCGCCCTGGAGCACGTCGAGCACGGTGTTGCCGACGGCCGCGACGAGCGGGTCGGAGACGTGCGTCGTGAAGAAGAGGAACCCGCGCTCGTGGGCGCGCTGCTCGATCTCGGCGCTCGTCACGACGGCCGCCAGCGGCAGCCCCGCGCCGAGCGTCTTGGAGAGAGTGAGGACGTCCGGCACCACCGGCTCCTCGCCGTCGCGGCCCTCGAACGCGTACCACGTGCCCGTGCGGCACAGCGCCGTCTGCGCCTCGTCGAGGATGAGCAGCATCCCGCGCTCGTGGCACTTGTCCCGCAGCGCGGCGAGGTAGCCCGGCGGGAGCTCGACGATGCCGCCCGAGCTGAGGACCGGCTCGACGATGCACGCCGCGAGGCTGCCCGTCGACTGCACGTCGACGAGGTCGAACGCGAGGTCGAGCTGGCGGCGCCAGTCGTGCTCGCCGTCGGGCGTCAGGTGGTCCGGCCGGTACGCGTTCGGCACGGGGACGACGAGGTTGCCGGGCGCCGTCGGGCCGTACCCGCGCCGGCCCGCGCTGTACGTCGCGGCGGCGGCCGCGTGCGTCATGCCGTGCCACGAGCCCGCGAGCGAGACGACCTCGTGGCCGCCCGTGACGAGCTTCGCCATGCGGATCGCGGCCTCGTTCGACTCGGCGCCGGTCGAGAGCAGGAGCACCTTCTCGAGGGGGTCGGGCAGGGTCCCGGCGAGACGGCGCGCGAGGTCGACGACCGGGCGCGACAGCATGCCGGAGAACAGGTGGTCGAGCGTCGCGACCTGGTGACGGACCGTCTCGACGATCGCGGGGTGCCCGTGGCCGAGGATCGCGCTCATCTGGCCCGACGTGAAGTCGAGGACACGTCGGCCGTCGGCCGTCGTGACGAAGCTGCCGGACGCGCTCTCGACGATCTCGGGCGTGAACGGGCCGCCGTACCGGACGAGGTGCCGGTCCGCGTCGGCCCAGAAGCGGGACGCGTCGTCCGGCGCCGCGGGCGACGCGACGGGCGACGGGACGAGGGCGGGGGAGGAGGCGGCCGTCATGCGTCGAGCGTAGGGACAGACGTCTGTGCACGTACAGCACGAGTCTGCGTACAGTCTGTGCGGAAAACGCGCACAGACCGGAGGTCCCGTGCTCAACGCGGCACGCCTGCAGATCCTCGCGCGGCTCGACAGCCTCGGCACGGTGCGGGCCGTCGGCGCCTCGCTGCACCTCAGCCCGTCCGCCGTCTCCGCCCAGCTCGCGACGCTCGAGGCCGAGACCGGGACGCGCCTCGTCGAGCGCGCCGGTCGCCGCGTCCGGCTCACGCCCGCGGGCCGCACCCTCGCCGCGCACGCGCGCGTCATCCTCGACCAGATGGCGCTCGCGGAGGCCGAGCTCGCGCACCCCGACGGGCACCCCGCGGGCGCCGTGCGGGTCGCCGCGTTCTCCAGCGCGGTGCGTGCGCTCGTCATCCCCCTCGCCACACGGCTCGCCGTCGAGCACCCGCGCGTCGAGGTCGAGGTCGTCGAGCTCGACCCGCGCGAGAGCGGGCCGGCGCTGCGTCGCGCCGACGTCGACGTCGCGGTCACCGCCGACCTCCTCGACGGCGCCCGGCTCGCCGGGCCCGACGTCGCGACGGTCCCGCTGCTGGAGGACCCCGTGGTCCTCGTCGCCCCGAGCGGGACCGGTGGCGCGGACGGACCGGTCGACCTCGCCGGCCTCGCGGACGCGCGCTGGTCGGCCGACCTGCCCGGCCGGTACCTGTCCACGCTCGTCGAGAGCGCGTGCCGCGACGCCGGCTTCGAGGCGCGGGTCGTCGCGCGCCTGCCGAGCCACGAGCTGCTCCTCGCGCACGTCGAGGCGGGCCTGTCCGTCGCGCTCCTGCCGGGGCTCGCCGTGGACCCGCGCTACGACGTCGTCGCCCGGCCGCTGCGCGCGCCGCGCACCCGGCCCGTGTACGCGGCCGTGCGGCGCGGGGCGCCCCCGACGGCCGCGACGAGCGTCGTGCTCGCAGGACTGCGCCAGGTCGCGCGGGAGGCCGACGCCGCGCTCTCGGCGCCGGGCGCGGCCCGGTGAGCGCCACGGTCGCGTGCCGCGCGCCGCGGCCTACACTGGGCGCACCGCACGACGACGTCGGAGGCCCCGTGCCGCGCACCCCCGCACCGCCGCTGCGCAGCGACGCGCACCCGCGACGCGCCGACGCGCGCCGCGACCCCCGCTCGGTGCGCGCCGCCTACCGCTCGTTCCTCGACAGCGGCGTCCTGCCCCACGGCGTGCACCCCGTCGTCGCGGACTCCTGGCGCCGTTCCCTGCACAGCGGCGTCGACCCCGAGGGACCCCGCACCGGCTCCGGCCTCGCGCACGACGACCTCGTCGCGTACCGCGAGGCGCACCCGCTCGCGGCCGTCATGCCCGTGGTGCGCGAGCTCGTCGTCGACGCCGCCGTGGACGACGGTCTCGCCGTCGCCGTGTCCGACGACGCTGGCCGGCTCCTGTGGGTCGAGGGCAACCGCGCGCTGCGCGAGTCCGTCGAGCGCGTCGGCTTCGTCGAGGGGTCCGTGTGGCGCGAGGAGCGGGTCGGGACGAACGCGCCCGGGACCGCGCTCGCCGCCCGCCGCGCCGTGCAGGTCCTCGGCGCCGAGCACTTCTCGCGGCCCGTGCAGGCGTTCAGCTGCACGGCCGTGCCCATCCACGAGCCCGGCAGCGGCCGCGTGCTCGGCGTGCTCGACGTCACGGGACGCCAGTCGGCCGCCTCGGGCGTCGTCCTGTCCCTCGTGCGCGCGACCGTCCTCAGCCTCGAGCGCGAGCTCGCCCGGCGCGCCGCGACGGGTGAGCAGGCCGGTGCCGCCGGACCGGTGCCCGGGCCGCCGGGCGACGGGCGCCCCGAGCTGCTCGTCCTCGGGTCGACGCCCGTGCTGCGCGCGCCCGACGGCCTCGACCACCGCCTGTCGCTGCGGCACGCCGAGATCCTCGCGCTCCTCGCCGCGCACCCGCGCGGGCTCTCGGCCGACGAGCTCGCCGTGCTCCTGCACCCCGGCGACCTGTCCGACGTCACGGTCCGCGCCGAGGTCTCACGCCTGCGCCGCGTCGCCGGGCCGCTCCTCGCCGGGTCACGCCCCTACCGGCTCGCGCGCCCGCTGCGCACCGACGTCGACGTCGTGCGCGACCGGCTCGCGCTCGGCGACGCCCTCGGCGCGATCGCCGCCTACCGCGGGCCCGTGCTGCCGCGCTCCGGCGCACCGGCCGTCGAGCACCTGCGCGCCGAGCTCACCGCCGAGGTGCGCACGGCCGCCCTCGCCACCGGGGACCCCGACGTCCTCGACGCCTGGACCCGCACCGACGACGGCGCCGAGGACCACGCGGCGTGGACCCGCCTCCAGCAGGTCGCGCCCCACGGCAGCCCGCTGTGGGTCCGCGCCCGGGCCCACCTCGACCTCCTCGACGACGAGCTCGCCTGACGCCCACCGCTGCAACGGTCCTGCAACCCTCGCCCGCCTAGCGTCGTGCCACGGCGCGACGACGCGCCGTGCCGCGCACCGCCGTCGGGCGTCCCCCCGCCCGGCGGCGACCTCCCAGGAGCGCGGCGAGCACCACGAGTCAGCACTGCGAGGAGGCAGAGATGACGGTCTACGCAGCCCCCGGCACGGACGGGGCCATCGCCGAGTACAAGCCCCGCTACGACCACTGGATCGGCGGTGAGTACGTCGCGCCGTCGAGCGGGCAGTACTTCGAGAACCCCAGCCCCGTCACGGGCCGCACGTTCACCGAGGTGGCCCGTGGGAACGCGGACGACGTCGAGCGCGCCCTCGACGCCGCGCACGGCGCCGCCCGCTCCTGGGGCCGCACGAGCGCGACCGAGCGCGCCGTGATCCTCAACACGATCGCCGACCGCATGGAGCAGAACCTCGAGCGGATCGCCGTCGCGGAGACGTGGGAGAACGGCAAGCCCGTCCGCGAGACCCTCGCGGCCGACATCCCGCTCGCGATCGACCACTTCCGCTACTTCGCGGGCGCGATCCGCGCGCAGGAGGGCTCGATCTCCGAGATCGACGAGGACACCATCGCGTACCACTTCCACGAGCCGCTCGGCGTCGTCGGGCAGATCATCCCGTGGAACTTCCCGATCCTCATGGCCGTGTGGAAGCTCGCCCCGGCGCTCGCGGCGGGCAACTGCGTCGTGCTCAAGCCCGCCGAGCAGACGCCCGCGTCGATCCTCTTCCTCATGGACATCATCGGCGACCTGCTGCCGCCCGGAGTCGTCAACGTCGTCAACGGGTTCGGCGTCGAGGCGGGCAAGCCGCTCGCGTCCAGCCCGCGCATCCGCAAGATCGCGTTCACGGGCGAGACGACGACGGGCCGCCTGATCATGCAGTACGCGAGCCAGAACATCATCCCCGTCACGCTCGAGCTCGGCGGCAAGTCGCCGAACATCTTCTTCTCCGACGTCGCCGACGCGCGCGACGACTTCTACGACAAGGCCCTGGAGGGGTTCACGATGTTCGCCCTCAACCAGGGCGAGGTGTGCACGTGCCCGTCGCGTGCGCTCATCCAGTCGTCGATCTACGACACGTTCCTCGGCGACGCGGTCGAGCGCACGAGGGCGGTGAAGCAGGGCAACCCGCTCGACACCGAGACGATGATCGGCGCCCAGGCGTCGAACGACCAGCTCGAGAAGATCCTGTCGTACATCGAGATCGGCAAGGCCGAGGGCGCGAAGGTCCTCACGGGCGGGTCGCGCGCCGAGCTCGGCGGCGACCTCGCGGGCGGGTACTACGTGACGCCCACGATCTTCGAGGGCAAGAACTCGATGCGGATCTTCCAGGAGGAGATCTTCGGTCCCGTCGTCGCGGTCACGGACTTCTCCGACTTCGACGACGCCATGACGATCGCCAACGACACGCTCTACGGGCTCGGGGCCGGCGTCTGGTCCCGGTCGGGGAACACCGCCTACCGCGCGGGCCGCACCATCGAGGCCGGGCGCGTGTGGACCAACTGCTACCACGCGTACCCCGCCGCTGCCGCGTTCGGCGGGTACAAGGGCTCCGGCGTCGGGCGCGAGAACCACAAGATGATGCTCGACCACTACCAGCAGACGAAGAACCTCCTCGTCTCCTACTCGGCCCAGAAGCTCGGCTTTTTCTAGGCCGCTCGGCCCCGCCTCCGCCGAACACGGGGTTGGTGTCGTTCTCCACGCCAATACGACACCAACCCCGTGCTCGGCGGTGAGCAACCCCGTTCTCGCGCTGCCGCAGGAGGTTCTCGTGCCCGACGACGTCCCCTCGCCCCGCGCGACCGGCGCGCCACCCGCGCGGGTCGCCCTCACCGACGCCGCCGCCGTGCTGCTCGCGCGGCTGCGCGCCGTCCACGGCGAGCTCATGTTCCACCAGTCCGGCGGGTGCTGCGACGGGTCCTCGCCGATGTGCTATCCGCAGGGCGACTTCCTGCTCGGCGACGCCGACGTGCACCTCGGCGACCTCGTCGTCGCCGACGGTCCCGACGAGGCGGACGCTCCCGGCGGCGCGGCGGGTCGGTTCGTCGTGCCCGTGTGGATGAGCCGCGCGCAGTTCGAGTACTGGAAGCACACGCACCTGACGATCGACGTCGTGCCCGGCCGGGGCGCCGGGTTCAGCGTCGAGGCGCCCGAGGGCGTGCGGTTCATCATCCGCTCGCGCCTGCTCACCGACGACGAGTGGGCCGCGTCCGTCGATGCGGAGTCGACGGCGCCCTGACGCTCGGCCCGCGGAGCAGAGCGAGGTCCGCGAGGTCAGGGGTCCGCCGACGGGTGTGCGCCGAGCGCCTGTCGCCAGGCGGCCCGGTCCGTGGGTACGTCGGAGACCGGGAGATCCGCCCGGCCGCGAGCACCGTCGGGGGTGCGGCGGGTGGCCGCGACGTCGCTGGAAGCGAGTGGCGCGGACAGCACCTGCGAAGGATCAGCGAGGTCAGAACGTCCAGGCGTCCTCGAGCGTCGTGTAGACGACGTCGACGTGGTCCCAGTCGAGCGAGACGTTCATGGTGAGGTCGGCCGGGTCTGCCACGCCGAACCCCTGCTTCCAGGTGATCGACTGTCCGGGGAGCACGGGTGCGGTGGGCGCGCCGCCGTATCCCTGGTCGGAGTCGTAGACCTCGTCGCCGGCGGACCCGGCGCTCGTCACCTGGGTGTACCCGGACGACGTCCAGGTGGTGCTCGTCCCGTTCGTGACCGTGAACGTGAAGCTCAGGTAGGTCGGGAAGTCGCCCACCGCGGCCCACTCGCTCGGGGTGAAGTAGCCGTCGTTGGTGACGGTGAGCGTGAGGCCGTCCTCCCACTCCATCGGGGTGCCGAAGGAGGTCACGGGGTTCTTCGTCGCGGCCTCCGCCTCGTCCTTCCCGGTGGTGTATCCGGCGTCGTAGCCCTCGCGGTACTCCTCGGTCCGCTCGGACAGGAACCCCGCACCGGCGCGGGCGCCGGTGGTGGAGCCGTGCTCGTACCCGAGGTCGTAGCCCTCCTGGTACGTGCCGATGAGGGTGTTGTCGTCCGAGGTCGTCTCGGTCGTGGTGGTCTGCGCGACCGGCGTGACGTCGGGGGAGACGGGTGACGCGATGCTGCACGCGGTGAGCGACGCGACGAGCGAGAGCCCGGTCGCGAGGGTGCGAAGGCCGCGCGGGCGCGGCACGGACAGGGGCTGGGTGTACGGAGACATGTCGGTCCTTCGGGTTCGGCGCGCGTCAGTGGCGCGGGAGGTGCAGGAGGTTGTCGGTCTCGCGACCGTTCGCGACGGTCGCGATGTAGCGGGTGCCTCGCGGACTCACGCGAGCGATGACGTCGGCCTGGTTGTGCGTGACCTCGTCGAACGTGCGGAAGCGCTCGCCGCGACGGATCGCGGCGTGCACGGCCTCGCGCGTCCCGGCGCGCAGCGGCCCGGTCGTGGTCGCGGAGTAACGGACCTCGACGACGTGCTCGTTGCTGGTGCCCGGGTATGCGACCCGGACGGAGCGGATGAACGGCATGGTGGACTCCTGTTCGTTGGCGTGGTCAGGCGGTCGGTCGTCAGTCCTCGACGACCAGGAGGTCGAGGCCGGAGTCGGGGTGGTAGGACCACGTCGCGGTGAAGCGGTCCCAGGCGTCGCTCTGACGCCCGTCGAGGGCGCGGGTGGAGTCGATCTGGGCGACCACGCGGTCGGGGACCTCGAGCTCGAGCAGCAGGCACGCGACGTCGGTGTACTCGGCGCCGACGAGGTCGTCGTCGCCCTGGGTGTCGATCAGGAGCGTCCGGTCGTCGTCGGCGAGCCGGATGCCGTCGGCGCCGTCGGGGAGGCATGCCTCGTGCGCTCGGGCGAGGGCGGACTCGTCGCCGCGGACCGCGAGGACGATGAGCACCGCACCGAGCGCGACCACACAGGCGACGACGCCGAGCACGATTGCTCGTCCCCGGCGCGAGCGCGCCGGGCCGTTCAGCTCCGGGAGCGACGGCTCCCCGACGGTGGCGGTCGCCTCGGGTGCGTTCTCCTCGGCAGCCTGAGGCCCGGGGATCTCGGGTGTAGGTCCGGTGGTCATGCGCGCTCCTCGGGTTCGCTGGCCGGCTCGGTGGTCATGCGGTCTCGCGGCGGCGTGAGCGACACGCAACGCGGGCACAGCCCGCGTCCTTCCCGGAGGGGGTAGACGAAGCCGCACCGGCACCTCACGTGGCTCGGGGGGTGTTTCATCGAGGGCTCCTCGTCGGATCGCTGCCGCCGGCCGTCGTGGCCGAATCCGAGGAGAGTGGCAGTGCGCGGAAATTCTGGGCAGCCACGGAGGCGATAAGGGGCGATATCAGCGCGGTGTGCTAGGCGAGCACTGCGGCCCGTCTACAGTCGGCGGGAAGATCCACCCCACGAGCGAGGAGGTGACGGCCGTGATCTCGTCGACCACGCCGCTGCTCGCGGACCTGCGTCTCACGCTCGCCGACATTGCGGAGCTGGCCCACGTCCGTCGGCCGGTGGTCTCGGTCTGGCGCCGGCGCCACGCGTCCGGCGCGACTCCCTTTCCTGCACCGGTCGCCGCACCGGGTGGGAACGCCTCGACTCCCTTGCGGTTCCGCGCGTCGGACGTCGTGGACTGGGTCGAGGTGAGCGGTCTGGGCAACAACCGCGCGTTCCGCGCGGACGTGGCGCTTCGAGCCGTGCTCGACGGTGAGTCCGGACCACCCGACGACGTCGCCTTCGCCGGGCTCACCGCGCTGCTGCGGCTCAAGGCCTACGCTCCTGAGCCCCTCGCCTCCCTCGACGCGGACGACATCCTCGACCTGGCCGACGAGCTGGACCCGGACGACGACTCCGTCTATGCCGAGGTCGAGGCGCTCCGCCCCCATACCGACAGGTTCGCGGCGCTCGCGGATCTCGCCGCCGGCTCGGCGTACACACCGGGTGCCGCGGTGGAGGTACTGCTCGCCGACCGGTTCCGTGCCCGTCGCGAGGCGCTCACCCGTTCGGCGCTCGTTCCCGCGGCGCTGGCGCTCCTCGCCGACCTCGCCGGGGCGGTCGTGGGCGACCACCTGGCGTCGGGAGTGACGGTGGCCCGCGCCGTCGCGGACCCGTACCCGGGTTGCGGGGACCTCCTCGCTGCCGTCCTCGGGCGCGGCGAGGTCGTCGAGACCCCGACGGCCTACGTGCCGCGCGGCGACGCCCACCGCCTCGTGCGTCGTCGACTCGGCGCGCACGGCTGGTCGGTGCGGTCCCTCGAGACCGAGCCGGTCGCCGTTGCTCACGGGACGCGGGAGCTCCCGCTCGTGGTGACGCAGGTCCCGCCCGTCGGTTCCGGCGTGCTCGACGACATCGCCGTCCTCGAGCGGATCGAGGACGTCGTACTGGGGCTGGCACAGGGTCAGCACGCCCTGGTGCTGGGGCCCGCGAGCGCGCTCGTGGACGCGTCGTCGTCGCCTGACGCGGAGTCGGTGCGGTCGGCGCTGCTGCGCACCGACCGACTGCGAGCCGCGGTCCTGCTGCCGGCAGGTCTCGTCGTGGACCGTTCGCGCGAGCGCCTGGCGCTGTGGATCCTCGGGGACGGTCACCCCGACGTCGACATCGCGGACCGCTGGACGCTCGTCGCCGACCTGTCCGGGGTCGCCCCGGTCGCCGGCACGTTCCCGCGCGCGGTGGTCGAGGATCTCGCGACGGACGTCGTCGCCGCGCTCGGAACACCGGGTGACGTCCAGCGGCACGCCTTCCGGTTTGCCCAGTTCGTCTACACGCGGAAGGTGCTCGCGTCCCGAACCGGGTTGTTGGACACCGCTCGTCCGGTCGTGCGTGGTGCGCGAGACGACGCCGGCGCCGGCGTCGTACGCGTCGGTGAGCTCGTCGAGCTGCTCGACGGCGCATCGCGTCCCGCGCTCGGCGTGGCGGTGCAGCGCGGGGAGGCCGAGCCTGCCCGTCGCGTGCGCCTGGGCTCTCTCGTCGACGGCGGCGCGGTCCGTCGGGTGCCGGGGAACAGGCTCGAGGAGTCGGACGTGCGCGCCGCGGGCCCCGACCCGGCGGGCGCGTCGCGCGTGATCGGGGTACCGGAACTGCTCGGGGACGAGGAGGTCGGGGCGCGCGTCGTCGACCGTCTGGAGTTCGCCGGACGCTACCCGGCGGGCCGCCTCACCGAGCCGGGTGACGTCGTGTTCTGCACGACGCCGCGCCCGGCCGCGCTCGTCGACACCGAGGGCTTCTCCGTCGTCGCCTTCCCCGCCCGGGTGCTGCGTCTGCGGGCGCACCGGCCGGACGACGCGCCGGGCGTCGTCGGGACCGACGCGAGGCTCGTCCCCGAGGTGCTCGCGCGCGACGTCGCATCCCAGCCCCGCGGGTCGCGGTGGCGGTCGTGGGAGGTCCGGATCGTACCGGCCGGGGAGGCGGACGACATCGCGGCGGCGCTCGCGCGGGTACGCGAGCGCCGAACCGCGGCGCGGTGGGAGCTGGCGTACCTGGAGGAGCTGGAGAAGGTGCTGGTCGACGGCGTCACCACCGGTGTCGTACGCATGCGCAAGGATGAGCCCGGCTCGTGAGCAGGGCTGTTCACGAGATCACGTCGAGGAAGCGAGCAGAAGTGCCCCCGAGGAAGAAGCAGGTCGTGGCGACGCCGAGCACGGCGACCACCATGAAGGAGCTCAAGGACACGCTCTGGAAGGCCGCGGACAAGCTACGCGGCTCCATGGACGCGAGCCAGTACAAGGACGTGGTCCTGGGGCTCGTGTTCCTGAAGTACGTGTCCGACGCGTTCGAGGAGCGGCGCGGCGCGATCCTCGCCGAGTGCGTCGCGGACGGGCTGACCGAGGAGGACGCGCAGCCGCTGCTCGAGGACCAGGACGAGTACCGCCGGGCGGGCGTGTTCTGGGTCCCGACGCGGTCGCGCTGGGGCTACCTCGCGCACCACGCCAAGGGACGCGCGGCCACGACCGCGGAGCCCGGCGCGACGATCGGTGAGCTCGTCGACGACGCGATGGCGCACATCATGGGTGCGAACCCGGCACTCGCGGCGACGCTCCCGACGATCTTCAACTCGAACAGCGTCGACCAGCGCCGTCTCGGCGAGCTCGTCGACCTGTTCAGCTCGGCACGGTTCACCGGCGTCGGCGCGATCCGGGCGCGCGACGTGCTCGGCGAGGTCTACGAGTACTTCCTCGCAAAGTTCGCCGCCGCCGAGGGCAAGCGCGGCGGCGAGTTCTACACGCCGCCCGGCGTGGTGCGCGTGCTCGTCGAGATGCTCGAGCCCTACTCGGGCCGCGTGTACGACCCGGCGTGCGGGTCCGGCGGCATGTTCGTGCAGGCAGAGAAGTTCCTCGAGCGCCACGGCGCCGACCCGCAGGCGATCTCCGTGTACGGGCAGGAGCTCAACGAGCGCACCTGGCGCATGGCGAAGATGAACCTCGCGGTGCACGGCATCACCGGCCAGCTCGGCTCGCGCTGGGGCGACACGTTCGCGCGCGACCTGCACCCCGACGTGCAGATGGACTACGTCATGGCCAACCCGCCCTTCAACATCAAGGACTGGGCCCGGGCCACCGACGACGCCCGCTGGCGCTTCGGCGTCCCGCCCGCCGGGAACGCCAACTACGGCTGGATCCAGCACATCCTGTCCAAGCTCGCACCCGGCGGGTCCGCCGGCGTCGTCATGGCCAACGGCTCGATGTCCTCCAACTCCGGGGGAGAGGGCGAGATCCGCGCCCAGATCGTCGAGGCCGACCTCGTGTCGTGCATGGTCGCGCTGCCCACGCAGCTCTTCCGGTCCACCGGGATCCCCGTATGCGTGTGGTTCTTCGCCACGGACAAGACGGCGGGCGCACGCGGGTCCGTCGACCGCACCGGGCAGGTGCTCTTCCTCGACGCCCGCAACCTCGGCCACATGGTCGACCGCGCCGAGCGTGCGCTGTCCGACGACGACATCGCGAAGATCGCCGGCACGTTCCACGCCTGGCGCGGGACGAAGTCGGCCGTCGACGCCGGGCTGACGTACGCGGACGTCCCTGGCTTTGCCTACTCCGCCAGCCTGGCCGAGATCAAGGACGCCGGCTACGCACTCACCCCCGGGAGGTATGTCGGCGCCGTCGAGGTCGAGGACGACGGCGAACCCGTCGAGGAGAAGATCGCGAGACTCACCAAGGACCTCTTCGAGCAGTTCGAGGAGTCGGCACGGCTCGAGCAGATCGTCCGCGAGCAGCTAGGCCGGATCGATGGCTGAGTGGCGCAGGGCCTCGTTGCGCGAGTTCGTCGAACTGCAGCGAGGGCAGTCGTACAAGAGCGCGTACCTTGACGAACCGGGACCCTGGCTCCTCGGACTCGGAACGATCGCGCGGAACGGCGGCTTCCGAGGAGAGAACCTGCGTCGGTACGGCGGCCCAACGCCAGACCGCATGCTCGTGCGGCCAGGGGACATCTATGTCTCGCTCAAGGACGTGACCCATGCTGCCGACCTGCTCGGTTCTGTCGCTCGGTTCCCCGATGGATTGGGGCCAGGGCGGCTGACCCAGGACACGATTCGTCTCGATGTCGACGATGAACTCATCGATCGCGGATACCTCTACTGGCTGCTTCGTTCTCCTGACTACCGTGCGCATTGCAGGAACCTGGGCACGGGAACCACGAACTTGGACCTCAGCAGAGAGGACTTCCTGCGCTACTCCTTCATGCTGCCCGACCGTCGGGAGCAGGAGGCGATCGCGACAACGCTCAGTGCCTTCGACGACAAGATCGTGGCCAACGCTCGCCTCTCCGCCACCGCTGATGCGTTGGCGCGAGAGCTGTTCGTCGCGGCCGCCGGGGAGAGCGAGGCGACGGTGCTGCTCGCGGATCTTGCGTCCAACTCGCGTGAGGTGGTTCAACCCGCGGAAGCGATCGGGGCCTACGTAGGTCTTGAGCACGTCCCTCGCCGACGGATGTGGCTGGAAGAGATCGGCGACTCCGGAACGGTGACGAGCGCAAAGTCGCAATTTCGGCGCGGCGACGTCCTCTTCGGAAAGCTGCGCCCCTACTTCCACAAGGTGGTCTCGGCGCCGACGGACGGCGTCTCGTCGACCGACATCCTTGTCGTCCGGGCTCACGAACCTCGGCTTGCGGGCTTCGTTCTGGCCGCCGTGACGAGCGACGCGTTGGTCGAACGCGCAGTTGCTGCCAGCGAAGGGACGCGAATGCCGCGGGCGAGTTGGAAGGACCTGGCGTCGTGGCCGGTGCCGTGGCCCGGGCGTGACACTGCGCTCGAGCTCAGCGGTCGTGTCGCTGTGCTCCGGGATGCGGTCGAGGCGCGGCTTCGGGAGAACGTGACACTGGCTGCGACACGGGACACGCTGCTGCCGCAGCTCATGTCGGGGAAGCTCCGGGTGCGCGAGGCGGCCGAGATGGCAGGACTATGACGCTGCCTCGCGTGTCGCCGGGGTTCAGCACGCCCGTGCCCGCGTCGGACGCACGCCCGGGGTGCCCGACGTGCGGACGCATGCTCGCCGCGAACCCGGACGGGTCGTGGCCGCCGCACCTGGATGCGACCAGCACCGCCGTCTGCCCCGGCCCGCGCCGCACTGCGCGGCGAGGTGCCGCGCGGACGGACGCTGCGCCGTCGGGCAGGATTGCCGGGAACGGGGCAGCCCCGACCGCCGCGGGCCCGAGCGCGCCGGACCCGGACGCCCTGGCTGAGACCCCGCGCCGTCGTGCGCAGGACGTGACGGACGAGGACCGCCCGACCTATCTCGAGCGTCGCGAGGCCCGCTTCCGCGAGCGCGCGATCCTCGACCTCGACGACGGCCCGGCCGGCGAGGACCTCGACGACACGCTCTACCGCGCACGCGAGTCCCGCGGTGGCCTCCCGACGCCGGGGAGGGGCCACCGATGACGAGGAAGACAGCGAGCGGGAGGGATCCGCGATGACCGAGACGTTCAGCTCGATGGTCGACGACGCGCTCGCGGACCTCAAGGAGCGGGTCGAGGAGTGGCAGGGAATCGCCGAGTCCGTGTCCGACTCCGTCGAGGCCCTCGAGTCGTTCCTGTCGGATCGCTATCAGCAGGTCGACTCGTCTGCTTACGAGGTCGACGACCTTCTCGCCGACGAGCACTGGACCGCGGTGGAGAGTCAGATCGACGACGCCGAGGCGGCGCTCGACGGTGCTGACGGCGAGCTCGTCACGCTGAGCGTCCTCCAGTGCGTCGCCGACGGCGGAGGCGCGGTCTCCGGGTTCTCGGGGCAGGTGTCGAGTGCCGTCACGGTGCGCGCGACCCCCTGGGTGTACGTGCAGACCCCGAGCCACGAAGAGTCCGATCTGAGGGCCATGGAGTATGAGGACTATCTCGCGTGGCTCGACGATCGTCGCGACGAGTCGGCTCACGGGGTGCGTGACGAGCTCGATGCCGCACGCGACGCGCTCGGAGAAGCGATCGGTTCCGCGGGCGACGGTGAGACGGTCGCCGCGCTGCGTCATGCGACGGCAGCGCGACACGCGCTCGGGCGGGCGCGTCAGGCCTACGACGAGTGGTTCGCCGTCCTAGGCACGATCTCGAACGTCGAGCCCGGGATGCTGGGATCAGCGGCCACGGGAGGCCTCTGGTGAACTCTGTCGTCGACGCGACCATCAACTGACCTGGCAGAAGGGGGACATGCATGCTGCTCACCTCAGGGCAGACCCGTAGTCTCGACGGCATGAGTGCGACGCGACGGTTCGACATCAACCGCGTCCGGCTGCAGCACTACCGCAGCATCAAGCGATGTGACGTGCTGCTGGAAGATCTCACCGTGCTCGTCGGCCCGAACGGTTCCGGGAAGTCGAACTTCGTCGACAGTCTCCGCTTCGTCAGCCAGTCACTCGGCGAGAATCTCGACAACGCACTGCGCGAACGTGGGGGTGCCGCGGAGGTCAGGCGGCGCTCCGCTGGGCATCCGACGCACTTCACGATCGAGCTCAACTTCACCGGTGACGGTTTCACCGGCGGGTACATGTTCAAGATCGGCGCCGTGAAGGGCGGGGACTACCGGGTTACCCACGAGCGGTGCGTCGTGCACCGCGACGACACGCTCGCCGACGAGGACGTGTTCTACGAGGTTCGTGACGGTCAGCTGGTGGCGTCGTCGTTCCTCACGCCGCTGCCCCCCAGCGCGGACGACCGCCTGTACCTCGTGCACGCCGCCGCGATCCCCGACTTCCGGCCGGTGTTCGACGGGCTCAGTGACGTGAATGTCTACAACCTCAACCCCGGCGTCATGCGTGCCCCCCAGCGGCCCGATGCCGGGGATCTCCTGCGGCGCGACGGCTCCAACATCGCCTCCGTCCTCGAGCACCTGCGGAGGACCGCGCCCGGTGTCAAGAACAAGGTCGAGGAGTACCTCCGCCTGGTGGTGCCGGGTACCGTCGCCGCCGAACGCGTCAGCTACGGCGCCTACGAGAGCCTCGAGTTCCGCCAGCACGTCGAGGGGCGTGAGGATGCGTGGACGTTCCCGGCCACGTCGATGAGCGACGGCACCCTGCGCGCGCTGGGCATCCTGGTCGCACTCTTCGCGCCAGGGAGCAGCGGATACAGCCCGATCGGCATCGAGGAGCCGGAGACCGCACTCCATCCCGCAGCAGCGGGCCTGCTCCTCGAGGCGCTGTCCCTCGCCAGCCGCGAGCGTCAGGTCGTGGCGACGAGTCATAGCCCCGAGCTCCTGGACTCGAGCGACCTGCGGCCGGAGAACATCCTGACGGTGCGCGCGGAGGCTGGCGTCACCTCGATCGGGGCGATGGCTCCGGCCGCCGCGGAGGCGCTGCGCGACGGCTCGTACACCGCCGGCGAGCTGCTCCGTGTCGACCAGCTCCAGCCACCTCTGCCGATCGAGCAGCCGGGGCTGTTCGAGTGAGCGGCGCGATCGTCATCGCGTCGGTCGTCGAGGGGCACGGGGAGGTGACCGGCCTACCGGTGCTTCTCCGCCGCATCGCTTTCGAGCGACACAACATCCACGTGGACGTCCTCAAGCCCCACCGGGTTCCGCGCGCAAACATGGTGCGTCGCCCCGACGAGCTGCAGAAGGCGGTGCGGTTGCAGGCGAACCGTGTGCGGGGTGCCGGTGCAGTCATCGTTCTCACGGACTCCGACGACGACGATCCGGAGAAGCTGCGCGCGCGACTTCAGGCCACTGTTGACGGCGCCAACACGTCAGCGCCCGCCGTCGTATCCGTCGCGGTGCGCGAGTACGAAGCGTGGTTCCTCGCGGGCATCGAGTCGCTCCGAGTGCACCCCTCCGTCCTCGATGACGCGACGTACGAGGACGACTGCGAGGCGCCGAGGAACCCCAAACTGAGACTCGAGATGCTCATGACGGAGTCCTACGGTTCCGTTCGGCATCAGGTCGCCTTCAACGCTCGGCTGGACCTGGACGAGGTTGCCTCGAAGTCCCCGTCGTTCAGGCAGTTCCTCGACGCGGTCGCCGCAGTAGTCGACCCTGGCTGCGAGGCGGCGCAAGGCTGACAGCACGGTGGTCGGGAGTCTTGCCGCGGTGGTGTCAGCGCCGCGGAGAAAGGGAGTCGGCCGATCGTTCGACGGCCGCTGCGCGCTCAGCCACCAGGGCGTGCACGTCGTCCTGGGGGAGGGCGACGTCGATGTCGTCGAGCCCGCGCCGCACCGCCTGCGCGGTCTCGACGATCGTCCCGACCACCTCGCTGCGGCGCATCCCCCAGGTGGTCGCCTCGTCGACCAGGTGCGCACCCGTGATGAGGTCGAGGCGGTTGCGCCCCGCGACGGCGAGGCCGGAGTGACGGTACGTCGACGAGGCGAGGTAGACCGGAGCGGCGTCGTACAGGGGCGCGACGCTGTAGGACGCCTCGGCGTCGATGAGCAACGAGTAGTTCTTCGCATGGGCGTCGCCGTTGCCGATGATCGTGTTGAAGGCGACGAGCCGGAGCAGGTCTTTTCGCAGGAGCGTCGGGTCGACCGCTTCGGCGGACGCCGCACGAGCGACGGCGGCAAGCCGACCGGGCGACTGACCTGACGGCTCGTACTTGTCCTGGGCCGCTAGACCGAGTGCCTGCGCGAGGTCTTCCTGGTGCGTCCGACGCCCGCCCGTGCGGTCGTACCGTTCGACGACGATCGCCTCTCGCCCGTCGATCTCCACCAGCTCGCTCCGCGCGGCCGGGATACCGCTTGCGCGAGCCAGGCACAGGGTCCAGTGCTCCAGCCGCACCAAACGCTCGATGCCCGTCCCGCCCAAGGGCTCGGGCTTGATGATGTGGGTGGACAGCGCGCCGTCGGCCGGCCACGACCAGCCGGATTCGGACCGGTGGAGCAGCACCTTTGCCTGCACCCCACCCAAGGACGCCGTCACGGCGAGTCCGTCCGGCGGGTCGAGCGTCGGCAGCTCCGTGACCAGCGCCGCAAACTCGTCGTCGTCCAGCGGGCGGAGGTGTCCACGGCCCAGCCCGATACCCTCCGGCACGAGCTGCACCGCCCCAGCACACTCGACACCGACGTGGGCGAGGAGCGCGAACGTGTCGGACGGCCGGACGTCGTGCTCGCGTTCGAGCGCGGCACGCACCGGGCCCTCCGGGAGCAGGTTGTCGAGGAACCGGTGCACCGAGACGCCGTCGACCCGCCGCGGCGTGAGGGGCAGCGAGAGCGAGAGCGGGCGGCTTCCCTCTCCCCAGCGCTGGAGCGCTTCGTCCGAGAACTGCAGACGCAGCCGTCCGTTGCGCAGCTGACGTACCTCGCCCAAGGGTTCGCTGCGCAGGAAGAGCGCGAGAACGTCAGGCCGCGCGGTCACGACTCGCCGTCCTGCGTACGCGCCTCGACGACGAGGCGTGCTCCCCGCGGAACCAGGACGAGTTCGTAGCCGCAGGCGGCTGCGACGTCGAGGAGCGTCGTGCTCGCGACGGGCGCCCCGCGCTCGAGCCTGGACATTGTGGGACGCGAGCTCGACGCGCGCTCCGCGAGGTCGCTCTGTGTCAGTCCGCGCGTCTCCCGAGCGCGGCGGACGGCCTCGCCCAAGGCGTCCGGTGTCCGGGCTCGGAACCACCGCACTGGAGCGCTCATATCTGATTCACCTCGTACGAACGTGGGCAATGCATCGCATCTGATGCAACTCAACCGTACACCCGTAATGCATCAAATCCGATACATGCCGCGCGATGCTTCGTCGAGGTTCCGGCAGTGAAGGAGAACTGGCTCGATACACCCGGTTATCGTGCCGGTGACGCCGCGACGGACCTCGCTCGGAGATTCTGGGGATCGGACATCGTCCGCAGTAGTCTCACGATCAGCCCGAGAACGGGCACCGACGCCCGGAGGAACAGTGCGCAGCAACGAAGCCGAGTGGGAGCACCTCGCGCTCGACCACCTCGCCGGGATCGGCTGGCAGCACCTCGACGGGCCGGCCATCGCGCCCGGCGCGACCTCCGCCGTCGGGCACCCGGGGTACGCGACGGGGGGCGAGCCGCTCGCCCAGCGCGAGTCGTGGGACGAGCTCGCCATCCCGAGCCGCGTTCGTGCTGCGCTGAGGCGCCTCAACCCAGACGTCCCGCGTGACTACCTCGAGCAGGCGCTCGTCGAGATCCTGCGCCCGACGTCGCAGGACGCGATCACCGAGAACAAGCGCGTCCACGACGTCCTGGTGGACGGGTACCGCGGCGTCACGTACGTCGAGGGCGGTCGTCACCAGACCCCGACCATCCGCCTCGTCTCGTCCCGCGAGGACGAGAACGAGTGGCTCGCCGTCAACCAGGTCCGCGTGGTCGACGGCGACGTCGAGCGCAGGTTCGACATCGTCCTCTACCTCAACGGGCTGCCAGTGGTGGTCATGGAGCTCAAGGACGCCGGCAGCGCGCGGGCAGACGTCGCCGCCGCGCACGCGCAGCTCACCACGTACGTGCGCGAGCTGCCCATGGCGTTCCGCGCGTGCGTGCTCACCGTGATCAGCGACGGGATCGTCGCGAAGTACGGCACGCCGTTCACGCCGCTCAACCACTACTCGCCGTGGAACGTGGACGACGACGGGCGCGTGGTCGGGCCGACGGGGACGCCCGTCCCCGCGGTCACCGACGCCGACGAGGCCGCCGACCGGGACGGGCGTGCCGTCGACGGGATCACGGACGACGTCGCCGAGGGCGAGGTGCCTCTCGCCTCTCCGCTCGAGATCATGCTCGACGGGCTGTTCAACCCCGAGCGGTTCGTCCAGCTCCTCCGTGGGTTCGTCGCGTTCGACGAGGACGAGGGCGGACTGACGAAGCGGGTCGCCAAGCCCCACCAGTACTTCGCCGTGAGCAGGGCGCTCGAGGCGACGATCCGGGCCGTCGAGACCGACGGTCGTGCGGGCGTCGTCTGGCACACACAAGGCTCCGGAAAGTCCATGGAGATGGAGCTCTACGCCGCGCACGTGGCCCGGCACCCGAAGCTGTCGAACCCGACGATCGTCGTCGTCACCGACCGCACCGAGCTCGACGGGCAGCTCTACGAGACGTTCGCACGCTCGCGACTGCTCACCGAGGCCCCGCGGCAGATCAGGCGACGTGCCGAGCTGCGCGACGAGCTTGCGTCACGCACGACTGGCGGGATCTACTTCACCACCCTGCAGAAGTTCGGGCTGACCGCGGACGAGAAGAACGCGGGCGCCAAGCACCCCGTGCTGTCGGAGCGACGCAACGTGATCCTCGTCGTCGACGAGGCGCACCGCTCGCACTACGACGACCTCGACGGCTACGCGTGGCACCTGAAGAACGCGCTGCCGAACGCGACGCTCATCGCCTTCACCGGGACGCCGATCTCTACCGCCGACCGGAACACCGAGAAGGTCTTCGGCGACGTCATCGACGTGTACGACCTCACGCGTGCGGTCGAGGACGGCGCGACGGTGCCCGTGTACTTCGAGCCGAGGCTCGTCAAGGTCGCGTTCGCCGAAGGCCTCGACGCCGAGACGATCGACGCAGCGGCGGACGAGGCGACCGCCGGTCTCGACGACGTCGAACGGGACCGCATCGAGAAGTCGGTCGCCGTGGTGAACGCCGTCTACGGCGCGCCGGCGCGACTGCGCGAGCTCGCTGCCGACCTCGTGCAGCACTGGGAGCGGCGCCGCGACGCGATGGAAGAGCTCGTGCGTGCCTCCTCGGACCCCGACGGCGCACCGGGCAAGGCGCTGGTCGTCGCGGCGACGCGCGACATCTGCGCGCGCCTCTACGACGAGATCGTCGCGCTGAAGCCTGACTGGCACTCCGATGACCTGCACGCCGGCCGGATCAAGGTGGTCTACTCCGGCACGGCCACGGACCAGCCTCCGGTCGCGAACCACGTGCGCCGCGACTCGGAGAACGCCGTCGTGAAGAAGCGGCTCAAGGACCCCGACGACGAGCTCGAGATCGTCATCGTCAAGGACATGATGCTCACGGGGTACGACTCACCCCCGCTGCACACGCTCTACCTCGACCGGCCGATGCGGGGCGCCCTGCTCATGCAGACGCTCGCACGCGTCAACCGCACCTTCCGGGGCAAGAACGCCGGCCTGCTCGTCGCCTCGGCGCCCATCGCCGAGAATCTCCGCGCCGCGCTCGCCGAGTACACGGTCCGGGACCAGGGGGCCCGACCCGTCGGACGAACCGTCGACGACGCGGCCGAAGTCGTCGCCGACCTGATCGCCCGCCTCGGGGATCTCGTCGACCCGTCGGGGTGGCGCTCGCGACTCACGTCGGCGCTCGCGGCCGGCTCGCGCCGGGCGTACCTCGACACCGTCCTCACGACCGTCGCCTGGCTGCGTGACCCGCGCACGCCGGGGAACGTCGGCACGTCGGAGGGCGAGGAGACGCGCGGAGCCGAGTTCCGCCGTCGCGCGGCGGCGCTCGCCCGCGCCTGGGCGATCGCCGGCCGGTCGGAGGCGGTCGCGGGCCTGGCCGATGACGCGCGCTTCTACGAGCAGGTCCGGGTGTGGATGGGCAAGCTCGACGCCGAGGAGCGCCAGGCGCGGGGCGAACCCGTGCCCGACGACGTGCAGCGGCTCCTCAACCAGCTCATGGCGACCGCCGTCGTCTCGGGCGAGGTCGTCGACGTCTACGCGGCCGCGGGGCTCCCGCAGCCGCGGCTCGACCGGATCGACGACGACTTCCTCGCCGCCGCCCAGGCCGCCCCCAACCCCCAGCTCACGATCGAGGCGCTGCGCAAGCTCGTCACCGAGGAGGCGCGACGGCTCACGCGCGGCAACCTCGCTCGGCAACAGGTCTTCTCGGAGCGTCTGCAGTCGATCATGACGAAGTACGTGAACTCCAACCTCACGTCGGCCGAGGTCATCGCCGCGCTCGTCGAGATGGCGAAGGAGGTCGCCGCGGAGGAGTCGCGTGGGCAGCGGTTCGAGCCGCCGCTGAACCGCGACGAGCTCGCCTTCTACGATGCGGTCGCGACGAACGAGTCGGCCGTGGACGTGCAGGGTGATGACGTCCTCGCC
The DNA here is from genome assembly GCF_010287905.1 of Cellulosimicrobium composti. Taxonomy (NCBI): domain Bacteria; kingdom Bacillati; phylum Actinomycetota; class Actinomycetes; order Micrococcales; family Promicromonosporaceae; genus Cellulosimicrobium; species Cellulosimicrobium composti. Next base: position 2,197 of record NZ_JAAFAN010000024.1, on the reverse strand, counting down.
CAGATCGCACGGGACCTCGTCGCCGTCCTGCGCCGGGACGTCAAGACCGACTGGACCGTGCGCGACGACGTGAAGGCCAAGCTCAGGTCCTCGATCAAGAGGCTGCTCATCAAGCACAAGTACCCCCCGGACAAGCAGCCGGAGGCGATCGTCCTCGTCATGCAGCAGATGGAGTCGATGGCACCGCGCTACGCGGCATGAGCCGTCTCACGACGACGTCGAGCCGCCCGACGGCGCCTGTGCTGGTCGGGACCTGCTCCCGCGAGGCGACCGGAGGTGCGTGATGGAGCTCCGGGCCGATCCCTCGACTGGTCACCCGGCCGAGGGGCCCCACCCGCACGCGCTCTGCGTGCTGTTACCTGCCCACCGCAGGGTGATCGGCGAACGCGTACCCGCAGGTTCGACCGAGGACACCACCGGGAACCTCTTCGACCCCCCTCGTCCAACGACTCCGAGCGGTTGCGGCGCGCGACCGCGGAGCTCTACGCCGAGGAGGGCACCACGCCGCTCGCCGTTGGTCAGGGACCGCCGCACGTGCGAGGGTGTCGGGTATGACCGATCTGCTCCCGTACCGCGACGACGCGGACGACGTCGAGGTCCCGCTGCTCGGGGGTGACGTCTCGGACGGCGTCGTCCGCCGGGGCGGCACCGTCCGCCGCCCCCGTGGGCCGCACAGCCCCGCCGTCGAGGCGTACCTGCTGCATCTCGAGCGCGCGGGCTTCGAGCGCGCGCCGCGGTTCCTCGGGATCGACGACGACGGCCGGGAGGTCGTGACGTTCCTGCCCGGCGAGATGGGCGGGCGGCCGCCGCACGCGTGGGCGACGGCGGAGGACGTGCTCGTGCAGCTCGGCGAGTGGCAGCGCGCGCTGCACGAGGTGTCGCGCGACGTCGTCCTGCCCGACGGCGTCGCGTGGCGCGAGCGTCCGCAGTTCCGCGAGGTGCCGGACGTGTTCGACGAGCCGGACGTCGTCGGCCACAACGACGTCACGGTCGAGAACGCCCTGTTCGTCCCGGCGGGGGACGACCCGGACGGGCCGCACCGGCTCGTCGGCGTGATCGACTTCGACTCGCGGGCCCGACGACCCGGCTGCTCGACGTCGCGACGACGCTGCTCTATTGGGCGCCGGTCGCGCCGCCCGAGGCGCGCCCCGACGTGCTGCGCGACCTCGACGCGCCGCGGCGTGCGCGCGTCCTCACGGAGGCGTACGGGCTCGACCGGTCCGAGCGGCTCGCGCTGCTCGACGTGCTCGCGCAGCGGTTCGCGCGCTCCTGGTACGCGATGCGGCACGCGGCGCAGACGCGCGGTGGGGGCTGGCAGCGCATGTGGGACGACGGCGTCGGGGACCGCATCCGCGAGAACGAGGCGTGGTTCGCGGCGCGCCGCTCGGACTTCGTGCACGCCCTCGGGTGAGGGCGGCGCGGGGAGCCCGTCAGCCGGCGAGCGGGTCGGTGGCCTTGAAGTACCACGGCTGGTAGCCCTCGAGGGAGAGCGTCCAGAGCCCGGGCGCTCCCGCGGGCACCGCGACGCACACGTTGCCCGTCACGGTGTCGTCGGTCCCGATGAGGCCGGTGCCCACGAGCGCGTGCGGCACGGCGCCGCACTGCCCGTCGACGTGCACGCCGTCGTCGCCGACGAAGCCCACGTCGACGGCACCCCAGGCGCTGACCTGCGAGCTCGGGCCGTAGTAGATCGCGGTCACGGGCACGATCCAGTACTCCGTGCCGTCCGGCGGCGGGACGTTGACGTCGTCGTGCGCGAGGATCTCCGCGGTCGCCTCGTAGGGCTCCTCGAGCAGGACCTCCCACTCGTCCCCGCCCACGGTGTAGCCGTCGAAGAGCCAGGGGTCCTGGCGCGTCCCCGAGCCCTCCCAGCCGCCGTCGGACCAGTCGTCGGTCCAGCCGTCGTCCGTCCAGTCGTCGGAGTACGCCGGCTCGTCCAGCCACGCCACGAAGGCCGCCCCGGCGTCGGTCGCGACGCCCGCGGCGAAGCCCGCACCGCCGCCCACCGCGAGGCACACGAGCCCGACGGCGAGCGCGACGACCGTCCGCGACGGCCCGCGCCGCGGCGTCGGCGGGACGCCCGCCCCGGTCGGGACGGCCGGGCCGGGGCCAGCGACGTGGCCCGGTGCCACGGCGGGCGGGACGCCGACGGTGCCGTGCGCGGGGCCGGGGACCGCCGGCGCGGCCGGGCCGAGAG